>JBBACV010000201.1:0-3015 GCA_041656835.1 Acholeplasmataceae bacterium
CTGGGCATACAGCCTATTGGTATTGTGCAGCCCACTTCTAATCCGTCCGCGCTTATTGCGCACTTCATGTTTTCAGCCAACATGGCATACTCCTTTTTGTTATTAGGAATATACAGTGTTGAAATGAAATTGTCAAGACAGGACTTCGGTAGTTTAACAAAAATCTTACTATCAAAGTCGCAGCAGTTCCCATCATAATCCATCCCTAGTGGGCTCACGATGCTCGGGCTGGTCTGTATGGCATGCCCTGGCACCAGCACCGGCTTGAACGCCATTATGCTATACTTGTGCAGACTGGGTGCACGATTCAGAAGTACCGGCCGTACGGTAATTACCCGCTGCAGTGCGGACAGCGCTACGTCATCCCTGTTCTTCACCTTGTCAGCCGCATCCACCGGCGTGTATCCGTGCGCCACCAGATCACGGGTAACGAACGGCTCGTACACATCCCACGCCATTTCTATGGGTACCCCCAGTTCGTTCAGTTTTAACTTAGGATTAGGAATAACAGTTCCCCTGCCAACCGTGTCCAGCGTGGAGCCAAGCAGCCGCCTGGAGAATGCCGACATCTTGGGGTTGGAGCCCAGCGCCCACTTCAATAGGCCGGATACGTTCTTGTTCTTAAGTTCCGGAGCCTGCGGTTCAACCAGCCCCTCAAGTTCTTTATACGTACGCCTGAGGTTCTTACGGGCTTCGCCCTCAAGTTCAGGGCTCAACTGCTTTGCTTCCCTTAGGTCATTACGGGCATCCAGCAGCTGCCTATAGAGATAGTCTGAGTCAGCTACCATTGTCATGCTGCCTGCGGTTGTAATCGGCCTGAACTGCGGAGGTATTACGGGTATGGCGCCCAGCATATACTCTTCAGGCCTTATCCCCTGGCTGAACATCCTATACAGATCACGGTACTCCTTTACCAGCTTATCCTTTCGGGACGCCGGGGCGTTGGCTATTTCACCTGGCAGTGTTTTTAGTTTGTTCTTTACGTCTATTTTGGCCAACGCAGCCTTTATTGCCGTGCCGCCTGTTTTGCCGTCCAGCTCCTGTTCACCATCCAGTATCGCATCAAAGTCCTTCTTGGTAAGCCCCAGTATGCGTATAAGCGGCTTCTCCATAATAGGGTTAGGCATCGGCTCATCCAATGTAATTTTACCGAAGCGGTCGCCCTTTGCCCCGAACACATCCTCGCCGAACAAGCCGCCTGGAATAGGATTGTAGTGCTTGGCATCGTAGGTGCCGGAATGCTGCACTTCCCTGTTGCCTGCCAGTTCACTTACACCTGAGTCCGTTAAAGCCGATATGTCCACCGAGTCCTTGGTCTTCCTTACGTCTATGCCAGCACCCTGCAGGTGGGCGAAGAACTTCTTGTACACAGTGGGCTCGCCAGGCATTACCGGTATTTCACCAGAGCGTATCTTGCGCCAGAACTCATCGTTGGCCTGGCCCCTTATAAGTTTTGCATCCTTAAGCACCTCGAAGGCTTGGTGGCCTGCCAGCGCAACCGTTTCCATGCGCCCTAGCCGTTTGCTGCCCTCATAGCCGCCGGATGCCGGCACGCCCTCGGCAGTGTAGCCGCCAATACCCCTTCCTGAAGACTTACCTTCCGCTGTGTGCTTAAGCCTGTAGAAATACATGTTTCCGGTCTGGATTCCATCTATATTGCGGTCTGATTCTGGATCGTACACCGTATCGGTATCCTTGAGCCCATGTGCAGCCAATTCTTTCTCAGCGTAACCCACAAGGTTGTCTGGCATGAACGATGGCATTACATAGGGTTTGCCCGTAACTTCTGCTATTTTGCCCAGTGCAAGCTCAATGTTCTGGCTGCTGTTGGTCCTGGAGAGTACTCCGAGGGGTGACATCAGCACATCGAAAGGCCTGCCCTTGGAATCCTTTGGCATCCGGTCATCTGGTATAACCTCGGCTATTACACCCTTATTGCCGTACCTACCCGAATTACCACACCAGCAGGTTTTATTTCTGCGGCGTACAAACAGTATATGGTTGCGCTGCAGTTCCGGGCAGTAGACCTTCATATTGCATGTTTCGTTGGCCATCATATCTATCGGTGCTACCGGCAGCTTGATGCTGGCGGCGTCCACTGTCACCACACCATCGGCATCACACGTATATGTCCGGTCTGCATATGCCGCAGCAGCCTGTACCATATCCAATAGGTATTGCTTCGGCCTGCTGCCGTGGAATGCCAGCGTTGCATCGATGAATATGTCCAATGCGTCTTTTCCAGCCGCCTTAAAAAAAGAGGTATAGGTATGCAGTATATCAAGCTCTTCGACAAAGCCTATCAAAGCCCTGTCATCCAGCACCAGTTTGTTGTCCTCTATATGGAACGCCACCTTCTCATTCCCCAGCAGGTTCCTTATACGTTCCAGCAGCGCGTCGTCCTTTATCGTTGCATAGTTGTCCACCCCGAGCATAGCCTGTACCAGCAGTATGCACTCGGTAGAGACCTTATGGCCGTTGTTGTCGCTCAGAAAGCCTATGGCTCCAGGTGAGAACGCTCCTGCATTGGTCATCTGGTATTCTTGCCCTTCCAATAGGCTGGCTGTCATCAGATCCAGGCCGCGCCCTATGTCTATGAAAAGCTTGTGCTCCGGCGTGACTTTCAACGAGAAGTAGTCGTTGTCTATCTCGAACATGGTGCCTATATGGTCGTACACATGCAGCTTCTCAATCGGCACGTGCTCTATATAGTTGGTATCCGGATTTCGGCTTATTGCCAGCATACCAGGCAGTACCTGTTTAACATTAACCCAACCCTCTTCAGTAAGTATGTCGTGGTCACCCGAATAGCACATCTTATCGCCCGCTACCGCAGGGGAGGTTATTTTGGAGTAGACTTTGGGGCCGTCCTTCCCTACTATGACGTCCACCACCTGCCCCGGCGAGTCGTGCTCCCATGTTTCAGCCATATCCATAAGTACGCGCTTGCCCATAGTCCCGGGTGACGGCAGGTTCTCACGTACTGCCAGTATCATAGGATCGCCTTTATGCAGT
>JBBACV010000202.1:0-3013 GCA_041656835.1 Acholeplasmataceae bacterium
TACTTTAGAAGAAAGAGAACGTGAAGAGTTTTCTAGAAGAAAGATCATAAAAGCTAAGCAAGAAAATAAATAAAAAAACTTGACTAATTCGAATAAATATTGGATAATGTTACTTGACTATTTAGGGGTGTGGTGTCAACGGTAGCACAGCGGTCTCCAAAACCGTTAGTACGGGTTCGAATCCTGTCACCCCTGCCAATTTTTTTCAGATATCAACCAATCCATTTTGATGATTGGTTGTTTTTTATTGTTTTTGTTTGACGATATGTAAACGGATTATCTATAGTCATTAATATTTAAAGATTAGATAAGATTAATATTAAGAACGCCTGCTTAATAATGTTTCATGTATTACATTTTTTGATTATTCTGTTAAATGGGGCTGTCGGAAAATAGATAGCTAAGAAAGACAAAAAAAAGGCAGTCACAAACGAATGTGAAATGCCTTTTTTCTTTTCACCTTATATAATATAATATAAGTATGAAACCCTATAACTATTTTACCGAGTATTTCGAAAAAAATCAACTGTTTTCATCATTTGATTACTTAGAGTTACAATTAGACAAAGACGATCCAGTTTATACACTTATAAATCTAATTGAGGAATTAGATTTTACTGAACTCATAAGCATGTATAAGGACAAAGGACGAAAAGCGTTTAATCCAATCATGATGTTTACTTTAATAACTTATGCCAATATGCTAGGAATTAGATCTGTAGATGAAATTGTTTCCAGATGCGAAAGAGACTTAGGATTTATTACAATCGCTAGAGGGTTAAAACCTAAACGCGATGCATTTTATAATTTTAGAAATGATAAATTAGATGCTTTAATAATTGATAACTTACATTATCAATTATTAGGCATTTTTAAAAATAAAGGCTATCTTAATTTAGAGGAATTATTTATTGATGGGACTAAGATTGAAGCTAATGCCAACCGCTATACCTTTGTCTGGCGTGGAACCATCAACTACCACTTAATTAATTTATTATCCAACATCTCAAATTTAATGGATGAATATAATCATTTTATAGTTGAGAACGACTATAAAAAGAACTACAAATTGATCAATGAAACAATGTTTGTGATAAAAGGCGCTGATAAGGTTAAACGTGTCATTGAAGAAAATAAAATTAGAAAGAAAAAAGGAGTTCAAAAATTATCTAATAATGAAGTATTAGAGATTGGTAATGTGGGCCCTGAAACTTTTACTAGAATATTAGATAATTTATCAATGATTATTGAAGATGAAAAGATTCAGTTCTCATCAGGTAAAGGTGCTAAAAAGAGCGAAATACAAAGACTATATGAAGACTTTTATCGTTATGGTAAACGTCTAATTAAATATAAAGATAACTTTGAAACAATGGGTTCAGATAGAAACTCATATTCTAAAACAGATATAGACGCAACCTTTATGAGAATGAAGGATGATCATATGTTAAATGGACAATTAAAACCAGCCTATAATCTACAGTATGCCATTGAAAATTATTTCATCGTTGATGTGTACGTTTCAAATGACCGAACCGATTATAATACCTTAATACCTGTTCTTAAAAAGCATGACTTAATGACAAACACTTCTGTATTATCTGTAACGGCTGATAGTGGTTATTGTAGTGAAAAGAACTTGAGCTATTGTAAGGACAATCAAATCAAACCATTCATTAAACTTCAAAGCCATGAAACACAGAAGACAAGAAAGTATAAAAACAATATTGGAAAACATTTTAATATGAAGAAAGAAATAGTGGACAATGAATTACAATACACATGTCATAATGGTCAAATATTAAAATATATTGAAACAAACCATTCTTATAAGTATGGCTTTAAACAAACATTCAAAACTTATCGAAGTGAATCATGCCTTGGGTGTCATCTAAAGGCTAAATGTTTTTACAACTATAATGAAGAAAAGCATAAGGATAAAGTTAAACAATTTAAAGTCAATCATCACTGGGAAGCGCTCAAAAACGAAACTGATAATAATATTCAAAGTGAAGAAGGGATCATTAAGCGAATGATTCGATCTATCCAAACAGAAGGTACTTTTGGAGACATGAAATATAATGATGATTTTACAAGGGTAAATCATCGCTCAAAAGACAAGGTTTATAAAGAATTTGCTTTATACGCGATTGGAAGAAACATCAATAAGTATCACAGATTCGAACATCAATTATTGAATGAATATACTCATTAATCAATGATTCTTCAATCATCATTCAGAAATGTACATTTAATTAAATATTCACCTGATTAGGACTTCCTAATCCTTTTACCTATCTTTAAAAACAATAAAAAACTAGACAATTTATCGTAAATACCTACGAATGTCTAGTTTTTTTATTTGTTATTTGGGATTATTAGAAAAATCTATTTTCCGACAGCCCCGTTTTTTCTTTTTTAATGCTAAATTTTTGCTTGACTTCAAATCTAGGTTTTTCTATGGATAATTCTTTTATTTTTTTTCGATTATGATATAATAAAATAGATTGAAAGCGTTTTTAAGTGGAAGGAGATATTATATGAAAGAATATAAAGCAAATGCTTTAAGAAACGTTATCTTATTGGGACATTTAGGAAGTGGAAAGACATCTTTGGCTGAGTCCTTAGCTTATATTTCAAGTGCCATAGATAAAAAAGGTAGTGTTGAAAAAAAATCTACAATTTCTGATTACACACCTGAGGAGCATACGAAACAAAGTTCATTAACTACTGCCTTAATCCCTATAGAGTTTAAAGAAACAAAAATCAACTTTTTAGATGCACCAGGTGCTGACGAAATGATTGGGGATATTACTTACGCAATGTCTGCCGCAAACGCCGCTGTATTAGTGATTGATGCATCAAGCGGTGTTCAAGTTGGAACTGAGAGAATGTGGTTAGAAATTAAAAAACACAATCTTCCAGCAATGATCTTTATCAATAAAATGGATAAAGAAAATATTAAGTTTGATGAGTTATTAGAAGAAATTCAAACGAAGTTAGGAAAAGAAGC
>JBBACV010000203.1:0-3007 GCA_041656835.1 Acholeplasmataceae bacterium
AAATGGCTTGTTGAAGTTATTGCTGCTGTTCACTCGACCTATACAAAACCCAATCGTTTAAACGCTGTGTTAATCTTGCAAGGCCCGCAAGGCGCAGGTAAGACAGCATGGGTTGAGTCTTTATTTCCTTCGTCGCTGCGTGAGTATTGTGTAGGGTCTAAAACAGTTAAAATGTCAATGTTCAGGACTGACATGGTTAAGTTAAACATGGAACTCCTGTCTACTCTTATATGTAACATCAACGAAATTGATACAGTATTTAATGATAAAACCTATTCTGACTTCAAAGCGTTTCTTGATCAGACTACAGACTCTATAGTTTTGCCTTATGGAGACGCCGCCATTAAAACGATACGACGGACAGTTTTTATTGGAAGCACGAATAGAGACCGATTTCTTAAGGACGATACTGGTAACCGCCGTGTTATGATTATCAAAAGTAATTTATTTAATTATCAGCACAAAATAAACATTGACCAATTGTGGGCACAAGCTCAAGCCTTGTATCTATCTGGTGAGTCATGGTGGCTTGACCCCGAGAAGCACGCTGAGGTTATCAAAGAACAAACTAAAATGAACTTACGTGCTCTTGACATAGAGAATGAACAAGTAATAGATACACTTGACTCACTCTTTGCGATTGAAGCACCGAGAGAAATGTGGCAGACTTATACAGGTTTAACTGAGATACGCCGGCTTTTGGGTCTTTCAACAACAACATCAAGTATAGAGTTTAATAGGGCGAAGAAATCATTTATACAGTGGCTTCGTGAGATAGGAGCTCCTGCTCCATATTATAAACACACGGGTGACCGTGCTCCTAAAGTTTATACATTGCCGCCTCTACGTGGGTCTTACGAGGACTCACTTGAGCAGAAACCTTTAGCGTAAATTTCGACGCTGAGAGATTTTGGTATTTACTTTGGACATTTTTTGTGTTATAATTTATTTATGAAAAATGAGAGAGAAGCTAATACTAACTATGAAACGAAAGGAGCACGCATGACGATTATTTGTGGCATAGGCGCTGTAGCATTAGTAATTGCTGCAGTATTTGCACCAGCAGAACTACAGCGAGGGACTATGTTATTTGCTCTACTTGCTGCGGTCTGCGCAGGTGTCAACTATCACAGGAACAGCAGAAAGGACTCTGATGGCCCACGCGATATACAGCCCAAGTAAGCTGCCGCGTATTATAGCTTGCCCTGCTTCAGCACAAGCTGTTGATGAGTCAGTATCACAGAGTGAGTATGCTAGTGAGGGCGAGAAGCTTCATCTTGCAGTTAGTGAGTCGCTTGACCAAGGAGACTCACAGCTTACTCGTTACATTAGAGAGAAGTTTAAACTTACTGACGACCAAGCCGATGTCGTAGACGACTGTCTAAGCTATGCTTGGTCTCTGAAGGTCACTTATGGTGCTGAGGACGCCTACGAGCTCATTGAGAACAAAGTCTCGATGGCGGGGTATACACAAGCACTGAAGTGTGAGGAGCTCGCAGAGGTTGAGGGGACTCTTGATTACGCATTTATTATTCCAAGTCGACAAACCGCTATTATTGTCGACTGGAAGTTTGGTGCAGGCGTGCATGTGTCCGCTGACACACCGCAGCTTAAAGCATATGCTTTAAGCGTTCTTAAGAGCCCAAAGCGTTTAATGTCATTTAAATTTATTGACTTGGTTATTTTACAACCGAGGATTGACGTAGAGCCTGACATACGTCATTTTACACCTGAGGCGCTGTACGAGTGGGCGAGCGAGATTTTAGCTCCTGCTCTAATTGCTACGAGAGCAAAGCATCCAGTGTATCGGCCTGCCGCAGATACATGCCGTTGGTGTCCAATAAAGGCTACATGTCGCGCAAGACGAGTGGCCGCTGTCGAGATTGCTAAACAGGTGTTTACAGTACACGGCACGTTACCTACACCTGACGAGCAAGAGATGGCACAATTATTGGACAAAGCGGCATCGTTGACTGCTTATCTGGACGACATCAAAGGATATGCGATTAACCGCATACAGAATGGGTTTTCGTTTCCTGGCTATAAGCTCGTAGCCGGTCGCTCAAATAGACAATGGAAAGACGAAGATAAGGCAAAAGAGTGGTTGAAAGTCATTGGTCTCAAAGATGATGACCTATATACCAAGAAGTTCGTGTCGCCGCCACAAGCCGAGAAGAAAGTCGGTAAGCAGTGGAAGGCCGCCGAAGAGTTTATAAACCTGTATGAAAAGAAAGGGGGTGCGCCCACACTAGTTAGAGAGACCGACCCAAGAGATCCACTTAAGTTTGCAAGTGCAGCAGAAAAGTTCGCAGAATTCGACAAACCACTAATTGATTAAAACTATGGAGGAAGTACAAATGAGTGAAGAAAAAACTTTGACCAAAAGAGACCAAGTACTGGAGATGCTGAATGAAGGTAATTATACCAGGGAGCAGATCGCCGAAAAGTTGGGGATGCCTATCGCGTCCGTATCATCTCAATTTACATATCTGCGATGGATGGGTAATTACATCACGTATGACGACAACAAGGTCGTTCGAACAGCAACTAAAGAGGAATATGACAAGTGGGTTGCTGAACGTGCGGCTAACAAGAAGACTGGTAAAGCTTCAACCCGCGATCCTCAAGACCAAGCGAATGCCTTGGCTAAATCGCTGGGTAATTGGAAGAAATCGCTCGCTTCTTGGGAAGGTAAGCTGAAGAAAGTTAACGCCGACCTCAATGATATGCCTGATGACGCTGAGCTTCAGGAGCTTGGTGATGAAGCTAAAGCTAACATCACGTTGCTCACCATCAAGATCCGCCGCGGCGAGAAGAAAGCGCTGACGCTGCCTGAGCCGCTCGACGAAATTGATGAGGCGCCTGAGGCCGAAGAGGGTGGCGAGAATGAAGAAGGCGAAGATCTGCTTTAACTAAAGCCATAAGGAGTGGAGGTAATCCCTCCACTCCTTGGAGGTTACATGCCTGAGATAAGACCTTATAACAGAATGCGAGTATCAGTGGTGCA
>JBBACV010000204.1:0-3001 GCA_041656835.1 Acholeplasmataceae bacterium
ACCTTCTCCGGCGGGACGACTGGCGTCACTGCAACCGTCACCAAGACCACCCCTGGCGCCGGGGGTTACGTGCTGAACGACGCGGGTGGTGTGGACTTCACCGCAACCACTGGCGACAAGTTGGCCTCCATTGCAGGTGTGAAACCGCTGACAGGATGGAAAAATGCAACCGCAACGATGGCCAACATGCGTGTCCTTGCACAGAACCGTGGCAGCGGTTGGGAACTGATCAATTTCAACCAAGTGTGTGCGATCCAGTTACTCTACTTAATAGAATACGCGAGTTTCAGTTCGCAGACGGAGATTGGTGCAGGTGTCACCGGAGTAAACGACACAACCGCCGGAAACACGTATAACAACGCGCTGAACACGGGGTTCACCGCTGGTGTTGGTACAAGTTCAACAGATTTTTCGAACGCTTCAGGCGCGTGTACCGGCGTAACGCATTACAGCACGTCTGAGTCAGATGCAGACATCCAACCGATCACGTATCGCGGTATCGAGAACCTCTGGGGGAACATCTGGATCTGGGTTGACGGGATCAACATCAAGGCTGATAACAACCCGTGGATCGCCGATCACGACTTCGCGGACAATACGTTTGTTCATCCGTACAGTGATACCGGCCTGACACTCCATAACGCGAACGGGTATACGACAGACGTTGCGTTTGGTGCGGCGATGGATTACGGGTTCCTGGCAACCGCTGTGGGCGGTGCAACAGATGAGTATTTGTGCGATTATTACTACCAGAATACAGGTAGTCGTGCGGCGCTGTTTGGGGGCAGTTGGGCTGATGCCTTGGCTGCCGGTGCCTTCTTTTGGTATCTGATTAATTATGCGTCGCTTGTAAATTGTCATTTTGGCGCGCGGTCGGTCTTTATTGGGTGATAAATAGAATGTTTTATGATATTTTAATAATAATAATTATACAAGGTCTGATAGGGCTACCTACGCTGTTAGGAGGCAATTGGAATAATGCCATGAATGCCAGTGCCTTCTATTGGAATCTGAATAATAATGCGTCGAATGTAAATCGTAATATTGGCACGCAGTCGTTCTTTGTAAATAAACGCTGCCCTATCAAACCGTGCCTCTTGGCAAAACACAGAAATATAAAAACCTGTGCTGGTAGGGGTCTTCCGGCCTTCGAACGCTCAGCTATCATACAAAGACCAACAGGTGTATTGCCATGAAACGATATGGCAATCTCTTCTCGAAGATTTATGATTTTGATAACCTTGTAGACGCTCACCGGAACGCTCGGAAAGGCAAAACCCATTACTCTGAAGTGAAAATGGTGGATGCAAATCCTGAAAAATATATCACTAAAATTTATGATATGTTGGTTAACAGAACATATCACACGTCAAAATACCGAACCTTCACCAAGATCGACAAGAAGAAGGAACGAGAGATTTTTGCACTTCCATACTATCCAGATCGTATTATTCAATGGGCAATTGTTCAGGTTCTTGAGCCTATATGGATGAAAACCTTCGTTAAGGGAACATATTCAAGTCTGAAAGGAAGAGGGATTCACAAAGCTCTGCAAGATGTTAAACATGATCTTCAGGATGGCCACAACACAAGATATTGCCTTAAATTTGATATTAAGAAATTTTATCCATCAATCAACCACACCATCCTAAAAGCGATCATACGGAAGAAGATCAAAGACTTCGAGGTTCTCGCAATACTTGATGAGATCATTGATAGTGCATCTGGCGTACCGATAGGGAACTATCTAAGCCAATATTTCGGAAACCTTTATTTAAACGGGTTTGATCATTGGGTTAAAGAAACGAAACAAATGAAATATTATTATCGGTATTGTGATGATGTTGTTATCCTTGCACCGGAGAAATCAACACTCCATCAGCTTAAGAAAGAGATCCAGGATTACTTATTATCAACTCTGAAACTTGAATTAAAGTCTAACTATCAAGTATTCCCAACTAATATTAGGGGTATTGATTTTGTTGGATATCGAATGTTTAGCAATCACACTCTTGTGAGGAAATCAATTGCGACAAACATGAAGAAGAAACTCGCCCCACTCAGAGATATGGCAGAACTTACCCAACACGATCAGAATGTAATTGGAAGTTATCATGGTTGGTTGAAGTGGGGTGACACGTATCGACTATCAAACAAGTATATT
The DNA here is from genome assembly GCA_041656835.1 of Acholeplasmataceae bacterium. Taxonomy (GTDB): domain Bacteria; phylum Bacillota_I; class Bacilli_A; order Acholeplasmatales; family Acholeplasmataceae; genus Acholeplasma. The sequence goes on from JBBACV010000204.1 coordinate 2,165, forward strand.
TTACCATTGATGGTAAAACCGGTGATATCATGACAAAATCACATTCTGACAACAAACCAGACGTAATTGAGATCGATAAGATCGTGAACGGTGTAGCTCGTGTCCTGATCCGATGGAACATACATGAAGTACCAGCACCAGTAATGGACGGAGAGAAGGTAAGGACGCAATGGGAGTATGATTCGGAAGTAATACACTGGACGTTACCCACACCGGATCTCACACCTGACCAGATCGCAGCGTACTTCAAAGAGAACCAGGTGGAGGTTGAAGGGTTCGCCAAAGCAAAGCGGATCAACTGGAAACGAACTGATGAGAAGATTGACATTGACGCGGCAGTCAAGGGGACGTATTTCGTATGACTGCTGTCGTGTTACCTGGAAAAGTCAGACAAACCGTAGAAGTGGAATGCACGATCTACCGGGTTGACGGCACGGTCAAAGATCATGAAGTATCGCGGAAAGAGTATATTGTCGAGACAAAGGAGGTAGAGGAATAATATGGTAACTTTCGTAAACAACGGACTGGAATACGACGCGAAACTGTTCAATGGCGTGTCTACCAGCCCGTTCAAGTACGTGGCGTTAGGTTCCGGCACGACAGCAGAAGCGAACGACCAGACGGCATTAGTCACGGAGATCACTGATACCGGACTGACACGGGCTGAAGGCACGACAAGCTATGAAGCCAGCTATATATCAGTAGTCGAAAAGACGTTCACCGCTACAGGCAGCACGACTTTCAGGGAGACGGGGTTGTTTGATGATGCGAGCGCAGGCCATATGGCAATGCGGCACCTGTTCAGCTCGGCTAAGAACGTCGATAACGGTGAGCAGG
>JBBACV010000205.1:0-2995 GCA_041656835.1 Acholeplasmataceae bacterium
TGGAGAGATACAGATCACCCGGGAAGGCACGATGATCATTCCTGAAACATTTTCAACGTTTTCCGGACCGTCCAATATGGCTATGGACGGATTGACTCCGTTACTATGCCTGGAGGGTGATCCGTATACCTTTGATACAGGGGCGGACCACACCATGCTTTATGCTGCTTATTATCAAGACAACAGCAAAGAAATAGAGGAAAAATACTCAACCGAAAAAATACAATTTGGAGGGGCCGGGGGGATACGCGAATTTGATGGTTTTGTCATAGACAGAACGTTTAACATATCGGGAAAAGAAATTACTGTTGAGGGGGTCCACCTGCTTCAAGAAAAGATCAAGGAAACGGAAACCGTTTACGGAAATATAGGACAGGATATCATGGGACAATTTCAAAAAATGATCCTGAATTTTGACCAAATGTTTATTCTTTTTGAATAGTGACGGGCTTTTCCGTAAAATGAATAAGCCGTTCAGCTTGGATGCTCGAACGGCTTAAATATTCATTATGAGCTGCAAAGATACGCCTGTTATTTAATAAAACAAATTTTCACGTAAAACTTTATCAACAGTTTGTAAACTTTCGGGTAACAGGCATTAATATTCTATGCCTTTTCTGGCTTCAGTCCCTTTAGTGTAATAATGCTTGATTTCCTTCATTTCCGTCACCAGATCGGCCAGGGCAATTAATGCTTCCGGGGCATACCTTCCCGTTATGATCAACTCGTTATAAGGTTTTAACAAATTAATAACATCAAGTAACTCTTCCAGGGTAAACAAATGGTAATAAAGAGCAATACAGGCTTCGTCCAGTATGATCACACCGTACGATCCGGATTGAATAACGGATTTAACTTCCTTCAATCCGTTCCGGGCTGCCTGAATATCGCGTTCGGTGGGTTCTTTGACAATAAAACATTCCAATCCATACTGTTTTACAACGATGGACGGAATGTTTTTTAGAACGTTCAATTCCGAATAAGGCTTGCCTTTGACAAACTGTGCAAAAAACACATTATTCCCGGCACCGGCGGCGCGGACAGCCATACCAATGGCCGCCGTTGTTTTCCCTTTTCCGTTACCGGTGTAGACGTGGATCATTCCAATGTTTTTTGCATCCAGATGATATCATAAGGAGTGCCCTTTTTTGTAATGATCTTCTGGAACCTTCCGCATTCAACAAATCCGTTTTTCCTGTGAAAATCAATGCTCTGAGTGTTTACGGACGAAATGTTGGCCAGAATGGTTTTGATGCCCACTTTCAGGGCATCTTCTTCCAGCTTTTTCAACGCCATGGTTCCCAGTCCTTTTCCCGTATGATCCTTGTCAATAAAATAGGAAATTTCGGCACATTGTTTAAAAGTAGGGAATGGATTGTAAGCATGTAAGAGACAGAATCCTACAATCTCATCATTCTCCTTGAGCACGTATGCCGGGTAACATTTGGTCATATCCAGGAATTTTTCGTAATACTCATAAGGTAAAACATCATCCGGATAGGCGGCAAGACTGTTGTCCACGTAATAATTATAGATGTCCATTACGGCTTGTCGGTGGTCGACAGACATTGTTTCAAAGATAACTTTCATAGATCAGTAGTTTAAGCTATTGCAATATAGTAAAAAAAACAGATATCTGATCACCTGAAATCCCACGGAGCTACCGGATCCGGATCAAGCCAGAGTCCCTGATTCTGTTCTCTGGCCCGGGCCTCCAGTTCTGCGTACAAAGGCGTGTCATCATATTCCTTATAATGCCAGGCCAGTCCCAGGCGCAGCATCTCTGCAGATATGTCTTTGATTTTCCTGGTTTTAACCGTGACAATATAACGACCCCATCCGTCCCTCGAATGAACGGTTACTGTCACTTTTTTGCCATGGATCATCTCTTTCAGTTTATCGGTAGAAACGCTGCTAAAAGCCTGTTTGCGCTCCGGAGCATCAATGCCGTAAATTCGAAAACGTATTTGCAGATCATCCCGGTTTAGGGCCGTAAAGGTGTCTCCGTCACTGACAGAAACTACTTTAACCTTAAAAGTTTGTGCCTGTAAAGTTATTGCTGAAAATACCAGCAACAGGATTACCAAAGGCTTTCTCATTTACCGGCAGGTCCTTGGTATTCGGATTTACCAAAACCCAGGATAGGCAAAAAGATCCAGGGAAGAAGTATCAGTCCGATAGTAAAATCGGCCTTTTTTCCAAAACTTTTAGACAACAGGTTCAGGCCCCAGATCAGGAAAACAATGTTGACAAGAGGAATCAGCAAAAACAAGAGCCACCACCAGGGTTTTCCTATTATCTTCAATCCAACCAGGTAGTCATAAACAGGAATAATGCAGGCCCATCCGGGCTTTCCGGCTTTTGTGAAGACATACCACAGGGCAACGATCTGTATTACTGATACATAAATACCAAAAGTCGCCCACATGACAATAAATGGCAAAACGAACAGGAATTCGCCGTTTGCGAAATCACATGTTTCCAGGTTCTCAATAAAACATTCCATAACGTTATTTTTTAGGGTTAATACTTTAATGTGGCACGAAAAGGTCCCGTTTTTAAGGCATCCCTCACAGCCTCCTCGGTTGTCAGAAAAGTCATGTTAAAACGGGACAGGGCTTTCCGGTTAGTATAGTAATTTTTAATGCATAGGATCTTCATATTATTCAAGGAAAGTGAAGTGGGGATACCCATTGTGCGGAGCATATTTCCGGCATAACCCGCGACCATTAACACCGGCCGTACAAGGGGGATCATCAGCGGTTTTTTGCCTGTCAGGCGGGCAATGATCCTGAAAAATTCAAGGAAAGTGAGATTTTCGTTAACTATCAGGTATTTTTCACCGGGTTGGCCTCCTTCCAGCGCGTTGACCACACCCCGGGCTACATCGGCGGCATGTACAAAATTTTTACCTCCGGGGGGATAAAAGACAATTTTCCGGTTAAGAGCCATCCGGAGGATCCGTCCCGAACTCGGCTTGTAATCATAAGGGCCT
>JBBACV010000206.1:0-2985 GCA_041656835.1 Acholeplasmataceae bacterium
TGGTTCAGCAGTTGGCCCTATGTCGTTAGCCAGTACAGGTTTCAGCAGCACCTGATCATCGCTCCAGAAGAGAAAGCGCTCTGAAAGCTCTGGCACCTGACAGGCCTTGGATATTTTATCTATTATATTGGCATCCTTGTTATGCGCGAATAGATCTGGAAAAGATATTACTCTGACATTCTGTAACCAATCCGGCGCGTGGTCTGACACTACGTATATCATACCTATGTTGATAAGATTCTCTGCTATACTACGTAAGGCAAGGCGTAGTTCCAGATTATTATAAATAGACTGCCCGCTTAATGGCAGCACAACATCTATCTGCGTTTCAGTGGTACCACAGTACTTGGTTACTTGTGCAGGCGCGGTGGCCTCCTGTATACTCGGTGAAGGTATTGCTGGCGTAGCAGACTGTGCGATATGATGTATATCAGGCTGCACAGGCGTCACTTCGGTTACTTGCGTATTCATAATATTGCCGTGCAATAGAAGATGTGGTATCTCCGGTCGCTTTCCAGCCAGCCATGCTTTTGTTTTTTCAGACATCTTTAAAGCATACGGACCACGATCAATGGTGTTTGATATCCTGCCTACGTGTTGGACAGAAACAAATCCGGGCTTGTCCATGTATACACCGAACTTATTCTGCGTGAGTGCCAGCCTCAGCCAGTATTCCCAGTCCTGCAACCTAAGCATGGTTTCATCCAGCCAGGCAAAATCAGCCTTGCGGTGCAGGGATATCATAGAGCAGTGATTCTTGCCCTTAAGTGCCTGCACATCAAATGGCCGCATCTTGTTTATCTTTTCGGATCCTATCCAAAAATCGCAATAACACCAGGATGCATTTGGATACGCCAGTAATTTATCCCTCATCTCGGATAAACACCAAGGCTCTATAAGTGTATCAGAATCACAGAACAGTATGTATTCCCGTTCTGCCATAAGCGCTCCTATATTTCTTGCCGTATTAGCGCCTGCGTGCTGCTTGGTTGCGAAAAAACTGGCATCGTATTGCTTGGCTATGCGCTCTAATTTATCGGGCTGTGTGGAGCCGTCGTCTACGACTATGAGCTCGATATCCACTCCAACAGATTTGCGGACACTGCGCAACGTTGCTGCAAGGTAATCCTCTGAGTTATATGTGGGCACTACTACAGATATGCCAGGAGCATCGCTTTTTAAAGGCGTGTATTTAAAATAATCTACAGCATCACTGCCTACCCAATCTATGAGTTTAACAAGATTGGTATTATGTTCGAATTTACTGGCCTTGGAGTGCGCCGGTGTGGCACCCTCTCTGCCAACGCCCCAACCCTTGAAGCCAACTGGAAGGTTTTCAGACTGCCAGGATAACTCTACCTTGTGTTTGCTGGACATAAGTTTTTCATAAAAGCTAGTGTCAACCGCATGGCTGTTAAGATCCTTCGAACAAACATTGTATAATTCAGGCAGCAACTCTTTTCTGAATCCCGTGCCACTCCATATGGAGTACTGCTTTTGAGAGAAGGCCCGGCAGCTTCGTTGGCTCAGATTTATATATCTGCGATGGTGGTTGCCGTATACCTCGCATGAATCCAACGCATTGGACACCATTTCCAGATAATTTGCAGGATACCAGTCGTCGTCCTCTATTATAACCACTTTGGCGCCCGATACATTTGGTATAGCCCGCAGCAGGTTGCGTTTTAGTGTGCAGATGCCAGCCGGAACGTCCCATTTGGCGCGAAGATACGTAAACTCAGGGCATGGCTCCAATGGCGTGTGCCCGTCATCCACCACGAGCCACTGATCGGGCTGCAGGGTCTGCTTGCGCATAATCTTTTTACATAGTTCGAACTGCTCTGGCCTGTCGCCCGTAGGTGTTATAACCGTCCAACTCATTCTGGTGTGTCCCCTTATTGTACTTTTAATGCTTTAGCGTAAAAATCAGCTGCCCCTACGTCCTGCCGAATCCACTTCCTGGTACCAAGCCGGGCCATTGCATCTGTGACTGAGCCCAGATCCAGATATTGGATATTTCGGACACCGTCGTACCATAACCGGCCGGCTATTGCCTTGGTGGATGAGCCAACGCAGGATACAACTATATCGGCTTGAAGTGCCAGCTCTTTTACACGGTTGTACCATTTGTCTGTTATAGCGTAAAAGCCTTGTTCCGGCGGTAGTGTTTTAAGTGATGTAACATTGAATATCCTGCGGTTAAGCTGGCAGTCGGCATTTACCGCACACAGTAACAGCACTCTTTTATTCAGCAGACGCTTATGCAGGTCCATGAAATCTTCGCCCTTGCCATAGTTCTGAAATAGTGTATGTGGAGCTATTGCAGAATACAGTGTGAAGTGTTTGAATATGGGATCGGCGTAGGCGCGTATTTCTTCGGTCTTATCAACACCGAATACTTTGCGCGGGCCAAGTATAGATCCTATCATATACGCCGGATCGTCAATACAGTATGACTTGAGCAGTGCCTGCTGCAGTTCGGGTGAGCCTTTAGAGCGCTTCTGTCTTGTGCAATTGGGGTCCAGCATATTAAGGAAATCCCCATCTCCGAACCTGGTGTAGTAAAAGGCCTCGCCTGCGTCCATACGTCGGAATATCTCGGCTATTGTCTGCTTGTCTGGTTCCAGATAATCCATTCTAATCACCCATCTATTTTTATTGTTGATTTAGACATCCTTATATCATCATCATCAGCATACTCACCAATGCCAGATAGTGCTTTAACGGTGGTGGACAGTGCTTTTGCCTCTTCCATTGTCATGCCCTGCGAAAGCACATCCCATATAGGCGGCTTATCGTGGTACTCGTCGTAAAGCGCACCCAGCATTACGGTCATTGCCTCATCCATTGTTTTATACTTCCTGCGGGCGCGACTGGACTGCACCGGCAGCATTGGCTGGATGTGCCACAAACGTTCAGCATCACTTTGCTTGGTGTAAAGCCCGAATAGGGGCACGCCCTGCACCGACCATATGCTGTATTCGG
>JBBACV010000207.1:0-2984 GCA_041656835.1 Acholeplasmataceae bacterium
TCCTTTCTCACCTCCAACCTTAAACCTTAAATAGGTTAATCTCTTCTTAAGTTACCATGAAAGCCACAATAGTTTCAAGCCCAGATGACATCCCCAGCATCAAAACAGAAGCCGTGATAGTGTCATTTCGTCCCAGTTTCGATGACATACTGGCCATTGCCGGTAAGAAAGTCAAGCTCATCCAGATCAACCAGGCAACCAGCAACAGCCTAAGCAAAAACTCGCGTGCTCTCATAGCCAGCCACGGCATCAAATTGCAGATAGGTAACATCCAGGGCCTGAAGAAAGAAACCCTCAACATCTAACCAAAAACTTTATCACCTTCTAAATCCAATCTCCTAACCATGGTAGAAATCGTCAAGGATAACACAGATGTTAACAAAGTACGTCGCCGATTAGTTGACATCAAGCTTGCATTTAAGGAAAGCATGGACCGTGAAGTATCCAGGATTTTCGAAGAGATTGAAGATCTTGACACCGAGATCCGGGAAGGCATGTCCAATCGTGTCGGCAGTGGATTCCAGGCCAACGAAGCCAAAAAATATGCCTATCGTCTGGTAAAACCCATACTCCGTGACACAATTCAAGACCTCGATGGCATAAAGCAGGACCTAACCGCCGACATAGCCACCCTCGTAGGAGAAGACTTTGTTGAAGATCAGACCTGCGCAATGTCCGGCATAATCGGCAACGCCACCGCCAAGAACTTCGAGCAATCCGAACTCGACATCAAAGTCCTTAATCCACCGGAGTGATCGGGCATGGCCCGACGCACTCCTTTTCATGCTTTTCTTACCAAAATAGCTTCCGAGGGCAAATCCGTCTCGAACGAAGCCAATACTTCGAGAACTCTAGCCACCGCCTCAAAAACCCCAGCATCCTCTCGTTCATCTATTCCAACTTCTTACCTCAAAATATCCCCAACAGGAGGCATTGTTGCACCCGAGAAAAAACTCATTACGTCCGAAGTCTCATCCGGAAAACATGACATATCCCCGACCGGCGGCATATCTGCATCATCAATATCTTCTACCCCTACAACATTTCAAAAAGCCGTCTCAACCCCAACCATTGCTATCCAAAAACCAGAAACAGTCGTCCTCGGTGGAATATCCATATCCCCTGCTTCAGGCGTTACAACATCCATAAAGAGGACAGTTGCCGTCCACGAAGAACAACCTGTAACCCGTACCCCAGTAGCCATAACCGAAAAGAAACCGATAACCTTAGCAACTGTAAAATCCGTTTCATCTATCCCGGCATCCGAAATACCCTCTGCATCACCAACAGGCGAGTCACCGGGCTACATCTTCAGAGGCATCCCGATAAAAATGTAACTAGAGGGCAAACACCTCTTCATCATCTATTTTTCTACCCCTACTCCTATACCTTGTTTCTGCATCACAAATCCTCAAATACAGCTGCTCCGTAGCCAACACATCCCCGATATTGTGCTTGCGGATCTCGTCCATCTTTCCTTCAGCAAACCATTTGGGAACATCCCTACCACTTCCATACAACAGCTCTTTGAACCCGAGCATTGCCGCAAACATCTCCAAAGTAGCCGATTGCTGCTTATTCCACTTTCCCTCCACCAGTACATCATAAACATCATACAATCTTTTATCATATTTTCCAACCGGCAATATATTAATGAAAGGAATATCATTAACCATCCCCCTCATCTTCAAATGAATCAAATCAAAATCCTTAATATTAAACCCAATCCACTTTGCAGGCCTAATCTCACTCAAATACTCATAAGCATCCTCTAACACCTTTACCTCATCGCGATCACAAAAACAGGTCACATCCATATCCACAGGCTTAACCGTGATGCAAATAGTCTGTGAAGTATGCCACCTAAGAGCTGCCTGCTCATCACATTCTGCACAATAATCCTTTTTCTGCTTAGGATGATCTGCTGGATTATGATCGCACCGTGCGCACTTCACATCTTTATACGTTTTAATCTGCTGCGCAGTGCCCGGTATTGTCTCGATGTCAATAACAACTGGGTCTTGCATAAAGTCTTCCCTATGTCCCTCCTGTATAACTCTTTTGCATCCTATGAAAAGCCTTAAATATGTGTCCCACTTACCATCTTCTATGCCATTGAGTGCTAAAGTGAAGAACCGGTTAGAAATCACGTTCTTCAAAGGAGAGGTAATACCACCAACCGTAACCTCATATCTGATTACGACTGGCCGCCTATCTCCGGAGGATGTAGAACTGGGGGAAGAGGATTGCAGGTGAACTATGCCGGTCGTCATGAACTGTCCACTATCGACTGGCCGGGGCACGCTTCCTACGTAGTCTTTCTCAGAGGTTGTCCCATGTCCTGTCCTCACTGTCATAACGAAAAAATACGCACCGGCGAACGTCTTGTAGATTTCAACGACATAGCCCAAGAAATCCTAGCCGCCCGACGTTACGTATCGGCCCTGGTCATCTCTGGCGGCGAACCTGTCATGCAACCCGAGGTATGTCTCGAATTGCTGATTTGGGGTCATGCACTGGGTCTCAAAGTCGGGCTTGAAACCTCAGGTTGCCGACCCATCCCGGAAGGTTTCGACAGAGTCTTCCTCGACATCAAAACATCCCTGGAAAGCTGGCTATATAACTCCTACACAGGAGATAACAAGGCATTCGACAATGTAGTCCAGAACCTCGAAAGACTCGATCCCAACGTTACTGAGATACGCTATGTAGTCCACGAATCAGACCCTCCCATAATCGACCCATTTTCACCCATAATCGACATGGGCTTTTCCATTAGACTGCTCAGAGGAGACCACACAAGTCAAGACTATTTCACCAATTTCCAGAACTCGGTCATATCCGATCTAAACCTAAAACTCGAAAAAGGAGTATTGAAGAAATGAAATACAAATACATCGCATGGCGTGCATTTCGAGATGTTAGAATTATCGACATCATATCAGAAACAGATCATTACGTCACTGATAGCAATGGACGAAAAC
>JBBACV010000208.1:0-2960 GCA_041656835.1 Acholeplasmataceae bacterium
TTTCGGCATATCGATGTGCAATCTCTTTTCTTTTTTTATCTGCAAGATCAATTAAATGTTCATAATCATTATCTATGACTTCACCATCTTCAATACCCTCATTAACATATAGTGCTTTTGTAATAAGTCCTGCATTTATAACTTCTGTCTCGTCAATTTCATAAAATTCAAAACGATTATTCTTTTTAGCAGTTGCACTCATACGAATTATATGTGAAGCTGAAAAAGCTTCAATAATCGCATTAGCTTTTGCTGTATTATTGGAATGCTCTTCATCAATAACAATAATAAACTTTATATGCTTACTATGTGCTTCAGCAATTCTATCAAAGAGATTTTTTCTTTCGCTATCAGATATTGCACGATTACCTGTCTTTGTTACCATTTCCCAATTTATGAAGGTGGTACTTTCTGCAGTAAATCCAGAAGATAAAGCATCTTGCAGTGTCTGAGCATTTTTAGTTGGTGCAAGCCTCATCATTTTTTTTCTGCTTTGCTCTTCAAGATCACCTTTTCCAGGACAAAGCCATATAAATGCAGTATCTCTACTAATCTTATTTATATATTCACATATATAATTTATAAGAATAATTGTTTTACCCGAGCCTGTAGGTGATTTAACAATTACTGTTTGCTTATGACTTTCTGTAGTTAAATCAATCAAATTTATGACTGCTTTTTCTTGAAAATCAAACAACTTTATATTAACTGATGTGCTTACCATGTTTCACCAACCTCCTTTAATTCAAAATCAAAATAATAATCCGGAATAATATATACTTCTACACTAGAAAATTTTTCATTCTGACTAGTAGTTAGTAATACATTTCTTGATATGTAAATACCTTTTAAATCTAAATATTTTGACCAATTTTTCTCAACTTCATCCGCTTGATTTTCATCTAGGATTAAAAGATAATTTTTACCATCAACTTTTATACTATGTTCTAATTGAATCATTTCTTTTACATGTTCAAGTAACTCATCAGATAAAAACTCTTCATCTTTTGAAATGAAATCAGTTTTATAGTATTTTAAATTTGCTGCAATTCCATCACGACCATTATACCCACATATTACATTATAAATTCTTTTATATGTAACTTCTTCACAAATATTATTTTCATTATTCGTGCACAAGATAAAGTTTCTTGTTCCTCCATCTTCTTCATTTAAATCTAGTACCGCATGACCAGTTGAACCAGAACCTGCAAAAAAGTCAAGAACAGTTATATCATTGGATTTATGGTAATTTAACAATTGTTTCAACATCTTAATGGGTTTTTTGCCACTATTGAATGGAACTCCACCTTCGTTACGAATGTTCCCAAAGTCAGGGCTAAAATCATAAAGATTTTGAATTGGTCTGTATTTTTTTGAACCACCATTCTTAATTTCTTCTAATCTATCAAGTGGTACACCTGAATAAAACAAGCCTTGTGTTGCTGAACTCTTTTGTGGTCCAGTAAAATATCTATAGCCAATACCATCTTCACCGATACCATCTACTTTATATAAAGTACCTAAACCATCTAAATCTTTTCTTGGTTTTAAATATGTCTCAAAATACTTGCCTGATGCATTTCCTTTTACTACACTACCAGAAGCCCATGTAGCTTTAAGTAACTTTATATTTCCCTCATCATGTTTAATTATTTCAAATTGTCCTTTTTTAAATATTTCAACTTTTTTGCCTCCAATAGTAGTCTTTTCACCCGGTTCAAGTTCTACTATTTCAAAGCAAAATTTGTCCAGAGAGTAATCTTCACTCGGCTTATTAGCTTCAAATTTATTAGTGTCTTTTGCATAGATTAAAACATATTCACAAACTTCTTGAAAATCTTTTTTCTCATTTAAATTTTTGTTTGCATATCTAACTTGAATATGATGAACAGATAAACAATTTTGTTCACCAAATATATCATCACATAACAATTTAAGTGGAGCATATTCATTATCATCAATAGAAATAAATATAACACCATCATTTGACAATAGATCTTTTGCTATTCTTAATCTTTTCGACATAAAAGATAACCATTTACTATTTTTGTAGCCATCTAACACATCTACAAATTTATCATTATAAATAAAATCTTCCTTCCCAGTATTATATGGGGGATCTATATAAATAGCACCAACCTTACTTTTATGAGTTTTTTCTAATAAGTATAATGAATGAAGATTGTCCCCTTCTAGTAAAAAATTGTATTTTTCACCTTCAGCTAGCGATAATTCTTTTTCCTGAACCTCGGTAAATACTGGAATTGAGTCTATAAGAGCTTTATCAACATTCTCATCGTGTTCTTCCCAAACAAGTCCATACTTTTTACTGTTTATTTCATTCTCAATTTCACCAAGTGCAATCAAAATTTTATCATCAGTCTTATGTTGCTCTTTAAGACCGTTAATAAATGCTAGCATCTTTTCTCTTTTTAGTTTTGATAAATTAGCCATGTTTCTCCTCCTCGATACTTATACCATTTGCTTTGCAAAATTCAACTATTCTTCTTTTTACTTTTATAGTTGGCTCATGTTTCCCAGTTTCCCATCTATTAATAGAGGCAAAAGAAACATTAAGCAAGTCTGCAAATTCTTGTTGAGATAAAATTAGTTTTAGTCTTAATTCCTTCACTAGTCGTTGGTAATCCATAGTTACCTCCTATTATAAATGTTTATATCTACTCAGGATTATAGCACTTTTTTATCAAATTGTCCATAATTTATTAAATAAACTGTCAATTTAAATCATGTTTTTCTCAAATCGTTAAAAAGTAGGGTAATCGTTAAATAGTATTCAAATCGTTAAAAAGTAGGGTAATCGTTAAATAGTTGATAAGAAAATAAAAAAGAGACCTAATAATAGCCTAAAAACTGACTACTACAGGTCTCTACAAAACTGGCGAATAGGAGATTTTCCCCTTTCTGCCAACAAATAAAAAAGGTCTGACATTGTATCA
>JBBACV010000209.1:0-2959 GCA_041656835.1 Acholeplasmataceae bacterium
AAATATGCTAATGTTTCAGCATCTGTTAAATCGTTAATGGCAACAATATCAAAATCTTTATTACCATGCATTAAACGAAATGCTAAACGCCCAATACGACCAAAACCATTTATTGCTACTTTAATAGCCATAATTATATTCCTCCTAAATAAATTTTCTTTGTTTATTTCAATTCTATTTTAACATATTAATAAATATTTTCATGATTTTAATACTTGTAAACGTTTACTAAATATTTGTCCCATTATTTTTGTTATTTAAATTATTGTGGTATAATTTTATGTGGTGAGAGGTTAATTATTATGAATGATTTAAATAGAAATATTGAAATTGAATTTAAAAGTAAAATTGATAAAGAAACATATTTAAAATTGTTACATCACTTCAACTTAGAGAACAATGTTTTCAAACATGTTAATTACTACTTTGATACAGATAACTTGGAACTAAATAAAAAAGAGATAGTTTTAAGAATCAGACAAAAAGGCGATGATTCTTTTAAACTAACTTTAAAATCCCAAAGTGAATATGAAGCCTATGAATATCATGTTTTTTTAGAAAAAAGTGATGCCTTAAATATTATTGAAAATGGTTTTAATATTAAGGAATATTTTGATGGCTTTGATTATGATGTTAAATTTATAATTTTACTTGACAATTACCGAGCTAAAACTCCTTTTGATGGAGGAACATTATTTATTGATTATAGTGAGTATTGCGGAAACACTGACTATGAAATTGAATATGAAGTCAACCATTATGAAAAAGGATTTATTGCATGGAAAGAATTGTTAACTAACTTTAAAATAGAAATTAAACCTTTAAAAAGAAAAAGTGAACGCGCTCTAACTTGTATCATCTAAGGCCTAAGAACTCTTAGGTCTTTTTTCTTATAAAAAACCCACAAGTTTTTAACTTGTGGGTTTTATATTAACTTTAATTATGGCTGGCTTTTTCGTCAAGACCAACTTTTTTAAAATATCTATTTAAAGTATCTTGATAATGAGTGAAGTCATCTTCTGTATTTTCCTTCATTAACATTTCTCTTAACTGTTTGGGAATAAAGACTCTAATTTCTTCATCATTATACCCTACTTGCATTCTTTTGGCATCAACAATAATGGGACGCTTTAAAATTGAAGGATGATTTACAATAAAGTCCTTTAGTTCAAAAACTGACATGTCTTCAACATCTAAATTGAATTCTTTAAAAACCTTAGATCTTCTTGAAATAATATCATCGAATCCATTTTCAGCATGGAATAACATGTTTTCGATATCATTCCCATCGATTCGGTGGTTAAATAAATTTTTTTCACGGTAAGGAACTTTATGCTGATCTAACCACTTTTTAGCTTTTCTGCAAGATGAGCAGCTCGGCGTTGTATAAATTGTGATCATAAAAGTCTCTCCTTTCACTTTACGATTTAATATCATAAAGAATTGCCTATTTATATTATAGCCTTTATGCAAGCTTTTTACAATGTGTTTTTAAGAATTAGGCATAAAATGGGGTTGAAAACGTATACAAAATTAACTTTTTCATTAAAATACTGCTTTTTATTATAACTTTACATGCAAAAGTGTTTTAATATTGATATAATGAAAAACAATACTAGAAATGGAGATATATTATGTCAAAATGGGATTTAACTAACTTTTATCCAAATGATGAAGCATGGAATAAGGATTTTAACACCTTAAAATCAATGCTTCCAAAATACAAAAACTATCAGGGAAAATTACATCTATATGATAGTTTCTTAGATTATCATAAATTTGATAAAGAAGTTACCGAACTTCTTTATAAAGTTTATCCTTATGCAAGTTTATCATCTGATTTAAATTTAAAAGATCAAGATAAAATGGTCAGAAAACAACAACTTCAATTAGTTTTATCTAATTTAAGTCAATTAACATCTTTTGTTTCACCTGAAATTATAAGTGTTGGTGAAAAAAAGGTTTTAGACTTTTTAAATAAAGATCCATTTTTAAAGGATTTTATTTTTCCTTATCAAAAACTATTTAGAGGAGAAATTCATATTCTAGATGCTGAAAAGGAAGCTTTATTAGCTAATTATAATCCAATTAGAGGAATTCCTTCATCACTATACCAAGCTTTATCAATCATCGACCGAACCGATGAAGAAATTACTTTGTCTGATAATTCTAAAGTAGTTGTTAGCCAAGCTAATTTTAGTGCTTTAATTAAAGAGGCTAAAACTAAAGAAGATAGAGAATTAATCTTTAGTACTTTATATAAAAAATACCGTGAAAATAGTAATGCATTTGCTAGTACATATAATTTAGTTTTACAACAATTAGAAGCAAACGTTAAATCACGAAAATATGAAGATGCTTTAGATAGTGCTTTATTTAATAATAATATTCCTACATCGGTTTTTCATAATTTATTAGAAGTAGCTTATGAAAATACCGATTTAATTAAAAGATATATCAAAATTAGAAAAAAAGCTTTAAACTTAGATAAATATCATACCTACGACCGTTTTTTATCAATTTCAAATAATAAAACAAAGTATCCTTATCATGAAGCTAAAAAATTGTTTTTAGATTCATTAAAAGGATTACCTAATGAATTTATTTTAAAACAAGAAGATGCTATTAAAGATGGGTTTGTTGATGTATTACCTAAAGATGGTAAAAGAACCGGAGCTTATTCATCAGGTGTTTATGGACATCATCCATATATTTTATTAAATCATAATGAAACCTTAGATTCAGTCTTTACTTTAGCTCATGAAGCTGGACATAGTGCTCATACTTTATTTTCAAATGAAAATCAACCCATGCCTATTAGTAATTACACTATCTTTGTAGCTGAAATTGCATCAACTTTTAATGAACATATCTTACTTGATCATCTCTTAAAAATTGCTAAAACAAAAGATGAAAAAATAGCATTATTAGAATCAGCAATTGATGGTATTCTCGCAAC
>JBBACV010000210.1:0-2936 GCA_041656835.1 Acholeplasmataceae bacterium
AAACATCTAAAGGTGTTTTAACTTTAGAAAACGACTTTAAAACAATTAAAGCTATCTCTATTTATGAAAATAACGAAAATAGAGCGAAAGACACTTTAAATGATCCGTTAGTTTTAGCTAAGTTTACTGGTTTTAAATTTAATCCTGATATTGTTATTGATGATATTTCTGATGACTTTACGGATGTTACTAAAACTAAAGATGGTTTTGAAGCTGGTTTAAATAATACTTACTTAGAGTACTTTAATGTATTTAAAGATATTAATATGCCTTGGATGTTATCAATGCTTCATAATAATGACCACGACAATGCAGATGAAACAAATTACTTAGATTTATTTAATAATAACTTTACCTTAAATCTTCAAAACGGTTTAGCCTTATATACTCATAATACTAATGAAACTAATAACATAATCTTTATAGGTGATGGATTTAATGATGGTAAGTTTGCTTTAAACAATGGTATAAACTCCATTCATGGTGTACTTACTTTAGAAAAAGACTTTATTACGATTGTTAGCGTTAATGTATTTTATAATAATGAAAACCGTGGTAAACCTGTTTTATATAATGAATTAATTTTATCTAACTTTATCGGTAAGAAATTTGATCCAACAATTGTTATTAAAGAAAATGCAACTGATGATAATGAAGTATTAGATGAATTCTTTAATGTTGATGAAAATACTAGCGTCTCACAAACTAGAGATGCATTCCAATTGTTATTAAATACAGTTTATAAAAAATACTATCATGTCTATGTTGATCCTAATAAAGCTATGAAACAATCAATGCTAGATAATAATGATATTTCATATAATAATAGTAATTACCAACAGTTGTTTGAGACAAGTTTTGAAGTTAGTACTAAAAATGATTTAACTCTTTATGTTAATAAAGACTCTGGTTTAATAAACTTCTTATTTGTTGGCGATGGCTATGAAGGAGATTATACGAAACCTGACGGTGGACCTGGGACAATTAAAGGAATCATCACTTTAGAAGATGACTTCTTAACTATTTATCAAGTGTCTGTTTATGAAAACCATGAAAATTGGGGAGCTAATGCTTTAGAGGATCCAATTGTATTAGGAGCATTTGCAGGGAAAAAGTTTAGTAGTGATTTAGTCGTTAAAAAAGATGCTGATCTTGAAAATGAGGTAGAAGACTATTTCTATAGAAATCCAGATTCTCAAACAGGATCAACTGTTGGTGGCACTAAAGCCGGTATTCTAAATGCTTTAAATGATACTTACACTTTATATTATAATAACTTTAAGGATGGTAATTAATAATGGATGATAATCAAAAAAAGACTAAACCAAGTGGTTGGTTAAGACTTCAATATAAAAAATGGTTTGTTATATTAAAAAGAGGGATTACCGAAGAAAATCCGGTTGTTATCACAGTCTTAGGGATTTGTTCAGCTTTAGCTGTCACAAATAGAGTTGAAAATGCTATTTTCATGGGAATGGGTGTTACGTTTGTTATTATGGCATCAAGTGCTTTTGTATCACTTCTTCGAAATGTTATTCCACCTAAGGTAAGAATGGTTGCATATATGGTGATAATTTCTTTATTCACTATCGTTGTTCAAATGTTCTTACAAGCGTTTGTTCCTGATGTTGCAGCTAGTTTAGGTGCTTATACTGGATTAATTATTACTAACTGTATAGTTATGGGACGTGCTGAAGCGTTTGCGATTAAAAATCCTGTTAGATACACTTTAGTTGATGGACTAGCAAACGGTTTAGGTTATACATTTGTTTTAGTCGCAATCGCAGCGATTAGAGAACCGTTAGCATTTGGTACCTTTTATGGATATAAAGCACCATTTATGGAAAACTGGACTAATTGGAACGTTATGGCATTAGCACCAGGTGGATTCTTTATTATTACATTACTAGCATGGTTAATGAGACACTTAACTAAAGCTTATGAAGAAGAATAGGAGATAAATTATGTTAGAATTAGTTGAATTATTTTTAGCCTCAATTTTATCAAATAATATGGCTTTAATCTTTATTTTAGGAATGTGTCCTTTAATTGCCGTTTCAACAACGATTGATAATGCATTTAATATGGGAGTTGCTGTTGTTGTAGTTACAACATTAACTGCAATTATTAACTGGCCTATTCACCAGTTATTAATCTTAACCGGAACTACTCAGTTATCATTATTAGTCTTTATTATTGTTATTGCTGCTTTTGTCCAATTTTTAGAAATGTTTGTTGCAAAATTTTCACCTAAAATTTATGAATCATTTGGAATATTCTTACCGCTTATAACGGTTAATTGTATCGTTCTTGCAATCTCATTATTTTTCCAAACTAGAGAATACACTTTTGCTCAAACAGCAGTCTTCTCATTTGGTTCATCAATTGGCTGGCTACTAGCAATCGTCTTACTTGCTGGTGTTAGACAAAAGGTAAAAAGAATTTCAAATATTCCAAAAGGATTAAAAGGACGCGGAATTGCATTTTTAATTTTAGGAATCTTAGCACTTGCCTTTATCGGATTCTCGGGTATTGGACGAGTAACATTTTAGGAGGTATTAAATGGATTATTTATGGACACCAATTGTTTTAATTGCAATCTTAATTATAATTACATTATTAATATTATTAGCTGAAAAGTTTTTAGGCGGTGGTGGGGAACATAAGATCACCGTTAATCATAATCAAGTTATTACGATTACTGGAAGTGATACTGCTTTAAATGCTTTAACTAATAATAAAGTGTTTTTACCAGCATCATGTGGTGGTAAAGCTACTTGTGGAACTTGTAAATTTAGATTAGTGGATTGGCATGAACCCCCAAAGCCGACTGAATTACCCTTTTTAAACAAAGAAGAAATTGAAACAGGCGTTAGATTATCATGCCAAGTAAGAGTTAACTCAGATATGAGTGTTGAAGTTCCTGATTCTATCTT
>JBBACV010000211.1:0-2927 GCA_041656835.1 Acholeplasmataceae bacterium
TATCCGAATTCTTCTCCCAACGCCGCACGCACTGCCGGTGCTGTTTGCACAACAACATATTTGTTGGGATCCGCCAGGGCCCTGATCACATGGAATGTATTATCCACGGCGGTAAGTGCTCCCGTGGGACAAACGGCAACACACTGTCCGCAGAACGTACAGGGTGAATCGGTCAACTCCTGTTCAAAAGCAGGTGCCACAACAGACATAAATCCACGGTTCACGGCACTCAGTGCTCCTACGGTTTGGATTTCGTTACATACCGTCTCGCAACTGCGACACATCACACATTTATCCATATTGCGGTTCAACGCCGGAGATGCGTCCTTACGGTATGTAGACATGGCCGCATTTTCAACGGAATTGATCTCACGAATACCCATGGTAATGGATAATTTTTGCAGTTCGCAATTTCCGGAAGAAGGACATATCAGACAATCCTTGGGATGGTCGGACAGCAGCAATTCAACGACAGTTCTGCGTGCATTGATGGCGCGAAGTGAATGCGACAACACGGTCATTCCATCGGTACATTCAGTGGCACAGGCGGGAACCAGGTTTCTTCTGCCGGGGATCTCCACAACACAGACCCGGCAACTTCCGGGTTTGTGTTCCTGTGCCAGGTGAGGCAGGTTCATATAACACAGGGAGGGGATATTGATCCCGGCCTGGTGTGCCGCCTGGAGTATGGTCGTTCCCTTGGGAACTTCTACATGTCTGTTATCTATAGTTAATTTTACAGTTTCCATATTCTCGCTTATTCTACATTGATTGCATTAAACTTACACTTCTGGTAACATACGCCGCAATGGATACAGATTTCCTGGTTGATGAAATGCGGTTCGCGTTTTTCTCCGGTAATGGCTTCAACAGGACAATTGCGGGCACAAATGGTACATCCGGTACAAACATCGGGATTGATGGTATACCTTGCCAGGGCTTTACACTTTTTGGCAAAACACCTTTTGTCCTTAACGTGAGCTACGTATTCGTCGTAGAAATTTTCCAGGGTGGAAAGCACCGGATTGGGAGAAGACTGACCCAGTCCGCATAAAGAAGTGTCCTTTATCACATAAGCGAGATTGCGAAGGTGGTCCAGATCTTCCATGTTCCCTTTGCCTAGGGTGATTTTTTCCAGGATCTCCAGCATACGTTTGTTGCCAATACGGCAGGGTGTACATTTTCCGCACGATTCTTCCACAATGAACTCCAGGTAAAATTTGGCTATGGAAACCATACAGTCATCTTCGTCCATGACTATCATACCACCCGAACCCATCATGGAGCCGGCAGCTAGCAAGCTGTCAAAGTCAATAGGGGTATCCAGGTGAGCCTCTGTAAGGCAGCCTCCTGAAGGACCTCCGGTCTGAACGGCTTTGAATTTTTTGCCGTTTTTGATCCCGCCGCCGATCTCATAGATGATCTCGCGAAGGGTAATGCCCATTGGAACTTCAATAAGGCCTACATTATTTATCTTCCCGGCCAGGGCGAATACTTTGGTACCTTTGGATTTTTCCGTTCCAATGGCGGAATACCATTCGGGGCCTTTTAAAAATATAACGGGAACATTGGCAAATGTTTCTACGTTGTTTACATTAGTAGGTTTGTTCATGTAGCCGCTTTCGGCAGGGAAAGGAGGTTTAACTCTGGGTTCACCGCGTTTTCCTTCCATGGAAGCTATCAGTGCTGTTTCTTCACCACAAACAAATGCACCTGCACCGTAACGCAACTCCATGTCAAACGAGAATTTGGAACCGAAAATATTATCTCCCAGAAGACCGTATTCACGAGCCTGATTTATGGCTATTTGAAGACGCTTGATAGCCAGCGGGTATTCGGCACGTATGTATACCAGGCCTTTTGTGGCGCCAATACAATACCCACAGATAGCCATGGCCTCAATAATGGAGTTTGGATCTCCTTCCAGAAGGGAACGGTCCATGAAAGCTCCGGGGTCTCCTTCGTCGGCATTGCAGACAACGTATTTCTGGTCTGATGAGAACTTACTGGTAATCTCCCACTTCAACCCTGTGGGAAATCCGGCTCCGCCCCTGCCACGCAATCCGCTTTGTTTTACCATATCAATGGCCTGTTCGGGAGAGAGATCGGTCACGACTTGTGCCAGTGCCGAATACCCGTCCCGGGCTATGTATTCATCAATGTTTTCAGGGTCTATCACACCACAGTTCCTGAGAGCTATGCGCATTTGTTTTTGATAGAACCCCATGTGTTTGGAATCCTCCACATGTTCCTTTTTTTCAGGATCTTCATACAGCAGACGGTTAACTTTTCTTCCTTTCAGGATGTGTTCGGCAACGATCTCTTCTGCATCCTCCGGTTTAACCTGTGTGTAGAAAGTGTTGTCCGGAATCACTTTCACGATAGGCCCTTTCTCACAGAAACCGAAACATCCGGTAATAACAACCTGTGCTTCTTCTGTCAGCTGGTGAGCCTTAAGTGATTCATTCAGTTTTTCTACAATTTTAGCGCTCGCGGAGGCCCGACATCCGGTCCCGCCGCAAACAAGTAATTGCATTTTATACATTATGATTCTTTATTTTTTGGAATGAATTAAATAGTCTGATAGTTCGGAGGCAGGATCCCGTCAATTAATTCGTTGTTCAAAATGTACTTGTCAACGATTTCTTCTGCTTTTTTGACATCGACATAGGAAAACACAACAGGATCAAATCCCGGCTTTGTAACTTCAACAGTCGGTTCGGCATAACAATATCCCATACAACCGGTCTGGGTGACTACGGCGGATATGTTTTCCTTTTTGATCTTTTCCACCAATACATTCATCACGGTGCGGGCTCCAGAGGCAATACCGCAAGTGGCCATCGCGACCTTGATCTGTACAAGGTTTTCAGGATGGTCGCTCTTTTCCCTGATGTCCATGCTTTGTTCGAGTTGCTGCTTTTTTT
>JBBACV010000212.1:0-2920 GCA_041656835.1 Acholeplasmataceae bacterium
AAATATCACCGGTTTTAATTTCACCTTTTGAAACATAAGCTTCTCGTTTAGGAAGAAAGTTTACGATATCACCATTATCTAATAATAATACATTGTTATCATTATAGCCTATTTCATTAGCTAAGGTTTTAACCCCGTACTGATGACGATATTCACCAATAGTTGGAATTATATATTCTGGCGATAATAAATTAATCATTATTTTTAACTCTTCTTTTGAAGCATGTGAAGACATTAATAACTTTTTGTCAATAACCTTTATTTCAGCGTCACTTCGGTATAACACGTCTAATGTTTTCGCAAGCATTCTTTCAGTTCCTGGAACTGGAGGGGTTAAAATTAAAACTGTATCATCTTCATTAATATGAATTAGCCGGTCTTGTTTATAACACATTCTTTGGAGCATAAAGAATGGTTCATGGCGATTACCAGCAACTAAACAAACTAAATTCGGATTATCGTTTGTATTAGTATCTGAAATGAATTTTAAATTAACAAAAGCATTTTTAGGAATATTTAAATATCCTTTTTTAATCGCAATATCAACAATTCTTTGAGTTCTAATTCCAATTACCGCAATTTTCTTTTTATGATTCAAAGATAAATCAATAATTTGCTGAATTTTTTGAAGTTCAGAGGAAAAAAGGGATACGATTATTCTTCCTTTCGCATTGGCATAAATTGAATTAACTTCATTTATAAATGCATCTTTTACTCCACCATCTTGAACCATTAAAGAACCTAATGACTCAGGAAGTAACGCAATCACTTTTCTTTGAGCTATTTCGTTGATTTTATGGAAATCGGTTTGATAGATTTCCATTCCAGTTTGAGAGAAGGTAAAATCACTCGTATAAACAATTGATCCTCTAACTGTTTGGATAACTATTCCAATTGACTCAGGGATAGAATGAGTTGTTTGAAAAAAAGTAATTTTAACATTCCCCGCTTTAATAATAGAGTCTTTGGTAATTGTATTTAAAGTTAAATCTTCTAAATTAAAATCATTATCTTTTAATGAATCTTTAATTATTTCCATGGTAAAAGATGTGGCATAAACCGGGACATTTAAATCTTCTAATAAATATGGTAAAGCTCCAATATGGTCTTCATGGGCATGGGAAATAAAAATTCCTTTGATTCGGTCTTTTATATTAATTAACATTTTATAGTTTGGTATTATTTCATCAACACCAAATAATTCAAGTGATGGATACTTAATTCCAGCATCTAAAATAAAATACTGTCTATCTACATCAACTACATACATATTTTTCCCATTCTCGCCTAGACCACCTAAAGCGAAAAAACGAATTTCACTCACAAAAATATCACCTTTCTAAAACGAAATAATCTAATTAATTATAACATATTTTTTAAAACATCAACTAAAAAACGATTATAAAAGAAAAAATTACCTAAATTGATGTTTATCGCTTATAATGAAATAAAGAGGTAGATATGAATTATCCTATTAAAAAGAAAAAAATAAAGAAAAATGATCATTATGCCAACTTAGGACAAACTTTAGAAAGTGATCTTGAATTAACAAATCAGTATTATTTAAACAATAATATCGCTGTTATTCATAAAAAACCTACTCCTATTCAAGTAGTTGATGTTTCTTATCCTTCTAGAAATAAAGCCAGAATTACGAAAGCTTTTTACCGTAGACCATCAACAACTGATTTTAATGGTATTTATAAGGGTAAATACATTGATTTTGATGCTAAAGAAACAAAGAGCAAAACTTCAATGCCTTTCGCTAATATCCATAGCCATCAAATGAATCATTTGATCGATGTTAAAAAACATGGTGGAATTGCCTTTTTAATTGTCGCTTGGAAAGCTTATGATGAATACTATTTAATTACGATAGAAGATTTAAAACCATTATGGGAAAGTTTTTTAAATGGTGGGCGTAAATCAATTCCCTATACTTTCTTTCAAGAAAAGGGACATATGATTACTTTCTCATATATCCCTAGACTTGATTATTTAAAAGTTGTTGATAAACTAATTTAGTTAAACAAAGAATTGTATTGTTCTTTTAAACCTTTTAATTGTTTAAACATTAATACACTAATAATACTTAAAGTTACTAAAGTTGTTAGAGTGTAAATAATATTATAAATACCTGAATATATTAAAGCGTTATTACCAACATTAGTTAATAAGTTTTCTGTCCAACTAGACCCAGATGCATATCCTACCCAAAGGATAGCTCCAACAATTGTTGATGAAACAAACCTGATTAATAAAACAACTGAAATAGTAATAATTAAATAATATGGCTTATTTAAACTTCTTTTAAAAAATCCACTTAAACCCAATGCCCCAAAAGCAACTACATAATCAAGCATAAATACTAAGGTTGCTTGGAATAAATCTTGAGAAAAATATGCTAAAGCATAACCGTCATAAAAGAACCCAAAAACCCCATATATAATTGCTCCAGATAATCCATAAAATGGCCCAATTAAGATACCAATTAATATAATTGGCAGTAAAGAAACATTAAAGATTCTCCCCCCAAGTGGCATCGATAAATTAAGCCCCGGGATCATCCCGGTCACAACATCAAGTGCAATCGCGATTGCCAAAAACATTGAAACTAAAACTATGCTGCGTAAATTAAATTTACTTTTATTCACGCTATTACCTCCTTAAAATAAAAAATTCTTTGGCTTACCAAAGAAAGAAAGATAATTATTATAAATTACTTTCCCTCCGCTGGTATTATCCAGTTCAGGTCAACGGGTCGAATATTAATTCCTCTCAGCCAACTGCTCCCCGAAGCACTTTTATCTTACATTATTTAATTTATTTTAGCAAATATTATGCTTAAATTATAAATTGATTTGCAATTAAGAGATTTTAGTATTAAGATATAAGAGTAAAATATTTTTAAGGAGTATCC
>JBBACV010000213.1:0-2915 GCA_041656835.1 Acholeplasmataceae bacterium
GGTGTTTTGCCCGGAGTATATCGGCAGGCAAGACGTGAAACGCGGTATGTTGTGTATGCTGTCGTCGCCGCTGGACACCCGGTACCACCGGGAACGAATACACATCCTGCTTCACGGTTACCCCGGTTGTGGGAAGACCGTGTTCCTTGAACACCTGAAACACAACTGGGGAGCACACCTGTCAACCGCTGATCCAAGAGCGTCGTCACTGAAAGGAGACGCAAGACGAACCGACCTCGGTTCACAGATATTCCGGCAGTATAGCGGGTATCCGGTGTGCCTTGACGATATAGAGAAGATGACGGACGTTGATATTTTACGAGACGTCATGGAGAGCGGATACTACACCATCACGAAAGGAGGCATTAACGAGGAGTTTGAAGCCCAATGCCGGATAGTTGGTGCTACAAACGATATAACGTCTTTATCAACCGCGATGAAGTCCCGGTTTGACCTGGTATACAAGTTCGAGAAGCCCAGTATACACGACTCTGTTGCCATACTCCGTGATATGCTTAGACGGGAGATTTCCGGCGAAGACAAAGAACTGTCAGTAGATTACCTGAAAAACCACATGTACGTGTCTCAGTGCTGGTACCCCGATATAACCGACCCCGACACGTTATGTGAGATAGCGGAAGAGGACATGTCGGTGTACGGTAGCGGTGAAGACGGGCGGTGGCTGAACAGCATACTGAGAATAGCACGTGGTATAGCCCGCGTCCGTCTGTCTGATATCGGGACGGACGAGCTACAGGTAGCGTTGGGAATGAAACGGTTGAGCGATAGTGTTATCAATGAAAATGCGAAATACTGAATTGAGTGGTGTTTCGTGGCAGATAACCTGGAACTGGATAAGGCCGTAAAACTTTACAAGGCCACAAAAACCGAATACAACAAGTTCATAAAAGCTCTGGAAGAGGAGTCGTGGCGTAACGCAACGTATAAAGATATTGACGCCGGTGCGATAGTCCGTGACAAAAATAATAAAGACAGGATCTATATTGGTCTGTCAAACGTCCCGATACGCCACGAGAAAGAGTTACAGGTGCCTTTAGTAAGCCTTTATACTATCAACGTTTCAAGAAAGAAACCCACAGACGCTCTAAAATTTGTCAACACGAAACATGCCGATATAATACCGGAGACGTTCGAGGTGTTGACAGGTACACCAAAATGGCAGTCCCTTGACGAGTTTGTAAACCCACCGGAAGAACCGCTGTTTGTCTACGACCCAAAGACCGCAAAAAAACCCGCTGCCAAGAAAACCACAACGACCAGGAGAACCACCACAAAGAAACCCGCCGACGACAAACCCGCACCCAAGAAACCCGCACCCAAGAAACCCGCACCCAAGAAAGAACCGGCAGACAAAGGCGTGGAAGAGATTCTTGATATTGCAAGGAAGGACAGGCAGGATAAGAAGAGCAAACAGGAGAACATCCGGCTTGTTGCAATCGAGAAGACCAAAAACAACTTAAAAGAGGTCTGTGAACGCGAACTCACCCGGATTGGGTGGGGGAACGAAGACGCAGTAGAACAGTGTGATAAAATCGATTCGTTGCTTGAATCTTACACCATGAGCATAATCACCGGCAGGGAGAATTTCGAGTCGGTATCCAAAGAACTGGTAAACAAAGTCATCCCCGACAAGATCGGTAAACCCAAGATAACTGCAAAAAAGACCAGGAAAGAAGCGAAACCCGAACCCAAAGAGAAAACGCCAACTAGTAAAACGCCAGATTACAGGCGGTTACTTGAGATGGCCTGTACGTGGATAATGGGTAAACAGAACCTTGGCATGATGAACGCCATTGAAAATTGCAAAAAGCGTGACAAGGATATATCAACTCTTGCAGAACAGGTCGAAAGTGGCAAAATATCGTTAACCACAGCGGTGCGTGACCTTGAAGTTAAAATAATGGCTACCGGGAAAGCGGTACGTGATGCCGTTCCACCCGGGGTGGAACCGATAGAATATTCCGACAAGTACCGGACAAAGATACGTACACAGTTGTATAATGCGATATTCCAGCACCAGGCAGAGAAAGGGTATCTTGACGTGCGTGAGGCCGCAAGCATGGTTCCTGACATTGACGACATAAAAACACCTCTTTCGGCGCCGAAATTTGCACCGATAAAACTCGTTTTCAGTTGTCCACGGAACCCACCTGGATTATCCAAAGCCGAAAAGAAGATGCGGAAAATAGACTGTTTCAAGAACTATATCGAGGTTCTTGAAGACGAGTTTGGAATAAATATACTCGACTCGAAAGAAGGCTTTGTTGCTCTTTTCACGTTCAAATACCGGAACGATGGCAAGATTATAGTCATGCAGGGCGATACGGAGTTCAAACCCTTTTTTGAGATACTTGAAAAGATGCGCTCGAAATGGCCGTACGAAGAGATGTTTATAACGTACGAACCGATGTTCAGTGATAAGGATACTGACAGAATAGTGTGAATTTCCGAAAAGTTTTAAAATTTTGGGGTGTTCTGAAGGCTGCTTACGCAGCCCTGCGAACACAGTCGGTGAAAGCAGCCTGGAACCGCTTGTCATAGCGCCCACCGTTGGTAGGCCCAGGCGTACCCTTCATACACTTCCCGACTTCAATGTTAAAGCGGGAAGGGCGTTTCTTGAATCTCAGTCCACCAGCACCGATAGAGAGTTCGATGCCTCCAAATTTCTTGTGACTAACCATTGTCTATCACCTGTTACAATTACCCTGTTGGCCCCGGATATATATAAACTCTTCACAAAACTTTTTTGTCGATGAAAATAGCGAGTATCGATACGGCGTATGACATGTTCTCTATAACCGACTCAATCTCGGTGGCGTCTGATTGACACATCTCGTATGAGATGGCTTCAGCAAGAGGAGATAACGCTTCTACAAGCCCATTTATAAGTGTTG
>JBBACV010000214.1:0-2915 GCA_041656835.1 Acholeplasmataceae bacterium
TCTAGTCATAAACCCATCAGTCCATTGTCTAACCAGCCAAGCTTTTTTATCATCATATTTAGTAGGTGGATATTCGGGTTGTATTTTTAGAATAACAAAAGTAATCGTTAGTATTGAAAACAGTACAATGAACACCCATAAAAATCTTTGGAAAAAATATCTTAACATGTAAACACTCCTTTTGTTTAAGTGCTATTATAACACAAAATAATATGTTTTTTAAACTATAAATAAATTCTATTATAAAAAAAATAAGTCCTTACTTATGTATTGAATTATAGCGATTTGTTATAGTTTTCTTTAAATTTATAATTTAAATAACATAATAAATCACCCTAAAATGTTAGGGTGATTTATTTATAATTAAAGATTGATTAATTATTGTTTTTAAGGTAAATCAAAGCCAATAAGAATACCATTTGAAACTTCATCTGGAGTTGGGAATCCCCATTCTTCAGCAGCTTCTTTAGTAATTATTTCTACAAAAGTTCCATCTTCTGCTTCATAACCCCAATCGCCGGTTTCACCTTCTTCTAATACGAAGCCGAAATCTTCAAGTACGTTTGCTAAATCTTCTTCCATGAATTCATCGGATAATACTACCCAAACAGAATAACTAAAGTAAGGAGCAAATATTCGATCTTCATATACGACATATCCGTCAGCATCTTCATCCATATCATCCGGTAAGAATGATGCATCTAATCCTTTATCTTCTAAGAAATCTACAACACCAGGCCAGTTATCAAACTCTTCTACCCATAATGGAGCTTCCATACCATTTACTATATCAATATCACCGTTTAATGCTGATACAATAGCATCATATGAGAATATTTCAGTTTTTTCTTCTCCATCTTCAGTCCATGTTACCTTTATTTCTGGAAGTGATGAGTCAAATCCCCAGTTAATAGTAAATCCACCGCGATTATCTGATGAGAAAACATCTAGGAAACTTGAAGCATCTAGTGCTGAACCACTAATACCACCGATAGCGATATCAAAGTTTCCTAACATTTGATAATCATAATAAATATTAGGGAACGGAGTATCTTTAATGTTAACAACTATTTTAACAAAATGTTCATCATCAACTAGTTTTTCAAATGATTCTTTAACAAAATCAGCTCTTAGTTTAGTTGCTTCACTAGTTGTTAAATTCATGAATCTTACTTCCAACTCAATTTCTGTATAATTATTTGCAGTACCAGCTTGGTAATAGCCCTCTGCAATACCTTTAGCAACCGCAGTTTTCATTAGAGCTTTTGCAGCATCTAGGTTATAGGCCCAAGTATCTCCACCAAATTCGTCAAAGATAGCTTGACCTTGTTCAGTTGAACGGTATGGAATACCTGATTCAGGATCTACGTAATATGCGTCTGAGAAGTAGGTTGTTCCAACACCTGAAGTTTCAACCCAATTTTGTTGTAAGTCTTTTCTATCTATTACATGATAAAGAGCTCTTCTAAATTCTGCATAACCTAAAATTGGTTCAGGAACATATAATGAACCCGGGAATTGAGCTTGTTGTGCTTCAACAGTTTTTAAGCCATTAATATTTAAACGCCAAGTTGTTGCATCAGGAGTTTGTAATAATCTTGCATCATCAATAAATTCAGGAATACGTTCATTTGGAACACCCGCAGATTCTAATTTACCATCTAAGAAAGCTTGGAATGCTACGTTAACATCATCATAAATGATAATGTCTAATCCTGTCCACATTGTTTCATCAGCATGAGGATACTTATCGTTCTTAACATATTTTGTAAGTTTATCTCTTTCATGATAAGTCATTACATATTCACCGCTTGAAGCAATATTCTGTTCATCTTTACCGTAATCAGTCCCAACTTTTTCATATAATCCACGGTGCATAGCGGGCCATGCAACGGCATAGAAAACATCAAATTCGGATTTTTCTTGTTTTAAAGTAAACTCTAATGTATAATCATCAACTTTTTTGATTCCTACTTTGTCCCATGCGGCATCTAATTGTGCTTGTTGTTCAGTTGTTGGTTGTGCATTTCCTACATAAATTCCAGCTGCAAGTTTATTATAATCTTCAGCACCTTCAATCTCTTTTACTAAATCGCCACCACCTGAAATTGCTCTAAATAAACTTCTATTTAGTGCTTCTCTATATGTCCAATAGTAGTCTTCGGCAGTTAATGTCATATCAAATCCTGTAGTATTAATTGAATCATTAAATGCCCATTTGAGATCTTCTCTTAATTTAATTTGCCAAGTTTTCGAGACAACTTTACCTTGTTTTTCAGTTCCATTAACCGGTGTAGGTACATCATCAGCTAAATCAGGTACAAATTCCCATCCATTTTTAGCTTCATTAAGGGTTCCTCGATAGAATCCACCAGTAATTGGTGATAAATAAGTGTCAGATACACTATCATCATATGTCCAATAGTTTAAAGTTCCAAATGTAGATGTATCCCAAGTTCTATTAGTATATTCTCCCACTTTTCCTGGGTTACCTTCGACATCTTTAACTTGTGAGTCATCTTTTGTTAATGTTGCAAGTCTTGTTCCCCAACCATATGAGGGAATGAATACATCAACTGGAAGTTCAACACGTTCAGCCAATAAGCTATATGAGTTAGCAACATAATAAGGAATTCCACCAATCATATTTTCTAACAAGTATCTTTCAGCTGCTGCAAAGAATGTATGTCTCACATCGGCATCAGCAAACTTAAAGTTATATGTACCGTTCGCTAATAAATCAATGTCTTCAGCTTCTAAAACCAATACTTGTCTAGTAGCATAACCAGAAATACCTTTACTATCTGTAGCTTTATAGACCAGTTCATATTTACCGACATTTGCTGTATTAACAGAACCACTTACTGTAAATGTAACTGCGTTTTTATCTTTATCTACCGCAGATACTCCTTCGT
>JBBACV010000215.1:0-2909 GCA_041656835.1 Acholeplasmataceae bacterium
ACCCTCACAGGGCATGAACGCTTGCACTTCTCCCCTGAGTGCGGCGTCTATCAGCCTTTCGTAAAGTCCGAGATACCTACTCTTTAGGCTCTCCGCCCTTTTTCTGTCCATTGCCTTTGCCTTCCTCGGCTGGCTGGTTGTCGAACGGCTCTAGCTTGCCAGGCGGAACCTTGAGCGTTTTCACGAACTCCACGCTCTTATCGGTGGGCTTACCATCATCGATTTTGTCCCACCCACGAAATTCATGCACCGCTTTCTCGTTTTCCATATCTACCATATTTACCTCTTCCACGGCTCCACGTACACCGGCATGTCCTTCCTTGAAGGATCGTGGTACGGCGGTTGATTGTTGAGCCAGGCCAGCGACCAGTAGCCATCTGCCTCACAGGTAGCCATCATCGACTGTATGTAGGCATAAACACTGTTCTCATCCCAGTCAGCAGCGGATGTACCAGTGATCTTTGCGAATGTCTCAAAAATGAACTGGCTGTCATTCATGTGAAGCTGCAACTGATCCACGAACTTCCAGGCGCAATCCCAGTTGCCATTGCAGTACATATAGGCCAGCATGGATATGGCGCCCTTATACCTGCCGTAAGCGCCGTCGAATGCCCAGCCCGAGCTTTCGCCGGTCAACCTGTCAGCAAGCAAGCCCGTGCTGCCCTCTTCCATGATTAGATAGCCTTTGTTTGGCAGATTTATGCCATGATCCACATCGCCGTTGAGCCTTGGCCTGGCGTGGAATTGCTCATGGACTATGGTATTGATAATAGAACGACCGCCATCTACCTCAGACGACTTGAGGGCATTGACCGATGTACAAACAATTGAATCGCGATAGGTAGTGCCAGGC
This sequence comes from Acholeplasmataceae bacterium, assembly GCA_041656835.1. GTDB lineage: Bacteria > Bacillota_I > Bacilli_A > Acholeplasmatales > Acholeplasmataceae > Acholeplasma. The sequence continues at coordinate 854 of JBBACV010000215.1, forward strand.
ATGTATATGCCCAGGATGTTACCAGGTCCATTTTGCCTGAACCACTCTTCCTTGGCGCTAACGTCGCCATCGAGCCTGCCGCTCCTTATTTGCTCGATGGCGTAGTCCCGCATCCCATTCCAGCTATCGAACCACTTGATCGGAACGTGCTCTGCGCCTGGAACAATAGGCGCAGACCTGACCAGGCCCTCGATCGTAGACCTCTCCGCATCCGTGAAGTTGCCCACAAGCTCAACCCTGGAATACTCGCGCTCGACCCTCCTGGCAGCGTCGTATCCGGCAGCGCCGGGTGAGACGGCGTGCTGCTTGCCGGTAAACCTGCCAACCTTGTCGTGCCAGGGGTTGAAGAGGACGATCGGCTGCCCATCGTCGTACAGGCCAAGCTCCTTAAGCTGCTCGACCTGATCTTCGCCGAGTGCCACAACGGGGATGCTCGTCGCCTGGCCTACCATCTCGATGGCGGTCTTCATCTCCCAGGCAAGCTCTTCTAACTTCTCGGGCTTGCCCTCTTTGTCTCGCTGACTGGCCCACCGGCCCTCACCGCCACGCTGCCCCTTCGCATCTTCCTTCTTGGGCGGTTGTCCAAATTTGGACTGCTGGGCAGAGGACTTGGCCTCGATGAGATCCTTTTCCTTCTGCGCCTGGGCCTGGCGCAATTCCTCAACCTCGTCCTCGTTGAGAACCGGGACACCGCCCTTGGTAAACAGATCGCGCCAGTTCACGTTTTGAAGTGCATCGCCCGCCGAGTTGCCCGCCACGGCCATCAGCTTGAACAGCAGGGGGAGTATGCGCGAGTTGGCGCCCTGGAACTCAAGCCACAGCTTCGCCGCCCTGCTGCCATTGTACTTGAGCGCCTTACGCATCACGTAGCGGTTCATGTGCGTGGCAATCTGGCTCAACATGCGCTCGGTGTCGAGCATAATGGTAAACTCGCCGCCGTCCTTGCCCTCCGCGTCGCCCGTGAGCAAGAAGCGCACGATGTTCTTGGACAGCATTTCCAGCGCATCGGTGAAGTGCTTGCCGGCCTGCTCGTCGCCCGTCTTTACCAATTCCACGTTCCACAGAGGCGTATTTGTCTCGCGGAACGTATCGCTGGGGATGACGCCCTGGTTCGTCTTGCGAAGGCTGGCAGCTACCTGCATGGCCCAGTCGATAGCATCCACGGCCCTACCATTGACGAACACCTTGCCACGCGATGGCGCCCGAACGATGACCACGCCATCTCCCACGCGCTGCAAGTAGCGCAGCAAGGCCCGCCACACAAGCTCGTACCAGAACCACCAGACGTACACGGCCTCAAGGACGCTCCTGCCCTCCAGGTTGCCGAATGTTCCCTGGTTGGAAATGATCAGCGCCCTGTCGAGCCCGATGGTAACGGGCTCGGGCCGCCACGACACCTGCTGGACGAAGCCCTGAAAACTGCGGTTCCTCTCATCGCGCAGGATCTTGTTGACGGTCGTGGGGTGAACGGCGTGCATATCCGCAACACACCAGTACGGGATAGGAGACTTGGTTAGCCCGTAGTCCTGGGGGTAAGTGGGCTCCCAGACAACCTCACTGTAGTATGCCCCATACTCCTGGTACGTTAGAATCTCGTCGATGGTGCGCGGCAGAAGCTCGCGCATGTTGGAGTGCATGATCCTCGCCAGGTTCTCGTCAGGGCTATTGACCTGGAAACCGGACTCGCTGTTGACAATCGAGATCGCCGGGGCTTTCTTGACCGCCATAGGGTAAGCAATCTGGCCCGAACGCATCATCTGCTCGATCTTGCCCATGTCCAGCGTTTGCGTGTACATGCCGAAGGACGAGTTCGCAAAACCGTCGTATGTAAACCCGCCGGCCTCACCCTGCTGCGTCGTTCGCAGAATGGGCGGCGAAGTGAAACCGTTCTCAACTTCCAGCATCACTACCTGCCGAGTTTCAGCAGGGAGCGGTGCAAGGACTTTCTCAAGCTCTGGCAATATGGTATTCATCGACCAACTCCCGTCTGGGATCGAACATATTCCAATCCAGATATTCGCCATCCCCCGGCTGAAACTCGCTGAAAACAGGGCCG
>JBBACV010000216.1:0-2905 GCA_041656835.1 Acholeplasmataceae bacterium
GTAAAAAGAAAATGGTCCGCCATATTCCTTTTCCTCTAATTGGTTGATTAATTAACATAGCAATTATCATTGAAAAAATTATTACTAGTGGAACGGCTAAAACTATTTTACCAATATAACTTATATAAAGCGGTAATAAAGTTTGGTCTTTTAATATATTTAAATAATTATTAAAACCGTTTGAAGTTGATGTAATTCCAGTTTGTGCATGGAAAAAACTGGTGGTAAAACTTAAATATAATGAATAAAATAATGGATAAACAGTAAAGATAATAAACCCAATTAACCATAAAGAAATAAATGATAACCCATAAAATATATTTCTAGTATATCTTGTGTTTTTAATTTTTAAACCAAAAACTCTAATATGTTTATCGTCAATTTTTAGAAGCCAGTTATGAGTTAGATAATAACCTATTTTACTAAAAAATGGACTTAAATATTTTTCATAAAAAATTCCAATGTATTCAAAGGCTATTTTAATATATCTAATTACATAACGATTAAATAAGGACCCTATTTTTTGAAAGAATTGTTTAATTTTTCTCATAAAAATACCTCATAATCTTGTCCATTAATAGTTTTAGATAAATAACTAAATGGTTTATTTGAATAGTTTATTAGGATCTTTACGTTGTTACTATAAGTTATTAAGACAACTCCTAAATCAATTACTTCACGGTTAATTATTGATTCATCAATCACATGTTTTAAAGCGTTATTTATATATGTATAATCATCAATTACATCATCTTTAAAATCAAAATATGAAGTCGTATAAAAAGAATTAGCTTTTGTATACCGTAATTTATAAGTATCTTCATGAGTTAGAACATAACTTGGATTAATACCAAAATCAATTAATGATAATAATTTATCTCTTCCTAAGGCGTTAAAATTTAAATAACTACTAAAATATGAAACATACCCTTTTAAAACAATTGGTATTAAAGGAACTAAATCAGTATAATAATCAAACTGACTATTAGATATTTCCATATCTAAATAAAGATTCATATTTTTAAATAAATACTCACTTGGAGAAACTAAAGCGTTATTTGATAATAAACTGGTTATTTCTTGATAAGTTTCAATTGTATTACTACGATCATAATAATGATTAGAACTATTATAACTAAATGGATTGTTGCCAATATCACTTAATGAAAAACCGTCAAAATCTAATTTATTTAAATAATTTAAATCATTTTTCGCCATCTTTAAACTAACTGATGGTTTTAAATAAAAGATATTATATTTTTCATTATTTATATCTGTACGTTCATAACTCATTCTAACCCGTGAAATACGGTAAGCTACATCATTAAAATAATTAACTCTTTTTGAAAATGAACTAGCAATTTTATAATCTTGAGATAAATAAATTAAATTATTATCTTCATGAATTAAAGAAATAATCTTTTTAAAGTTTTTCTCGCTTTCAACTAACTTCATTTGATAAGGCGCACGGTCAACAAATCCGTTATTGCTCCAACCATATAAATTAATTACTTGATTATTAATATTATTATCTTTAAATGAATTATAAATTTTCTCTAAATTATTTAAACTAGTCATTGTAATTTTATTGGTTCCAATAAATGAGTTTTCTTGTTCACTTAATATATATGATGTTAATAAAGGAATTTGATTGCCGATTACTATTTCTTTTTGAGACAAAATATCATTATTAACTAATTTTTCTTGGTAACTTTTAGCAATTCCAACATAATTTGCTTCTTCATTTGATAAAAAGTTATAAGAGATATTTAAATTAGAAGATAATTTTTCTTCTAAAATTGCATCTCTTCCTTCTCCGGCTTTAGAAATTACCGTTCTATATATATTTCTAATTGAATATCTCGGATACATTTTATTATATTTGGTATTTAATCCCCAAAAGTTAGCAGTTAAATTACTATGTTCAGCACCTTCATTAACAACAGCATAAAAAGCATTTTCACCACTTAAATGGACAATACCAAAAATTGGTAAGCTTAAACTTGGAATGTAATTTTGATTATAGCCAGGGTCATTACCATAAAATCTAGCATTAAAATTAGCATTATATTGTTTATTTAATCTTACTAAAGCTCCAATTCCATCAGGAATAACAAAGTATCCTGGTACATTATCTTCTTTTGTACTACCTAAATTTGGAAATACATGAATATTTAATATCCGGTATCGGTCATCGGTTTCTAATATTTTATCTTTTGGGATAAAGACATCAAAACCAGTATTTGTTAAGACTAAATTAACTTCAAAGTTAAAACCATAATCTTTTAAATTAAATTGAGCTTTAACTATATCATTTGAATTATCAATGTCTAAATCAATAATTACTTTATTATGTTTAGATTCAATATTATCAATATCAATCGCATATGGTAATAACTTTTCAGGAATAGTATCACTTTCAGTTAAATACCTTGCATCAGCAAACGATAAAATTGATTCCGTAGAAATTGTTGAACTCATTACATTAGCAGTTCTAACAAAGTCGATCATTAACCCTGAATTACCATGACTACGATTTTTTCGATTTGAATCACCAGTTTGGAAAAATAAATTAATTGATGACCATAAATAATTAGTTGTTTTATTTCGTAACATGACAGCAAACGAATAAGGATTTAAATATAATTCAAAGTTATCATTAAATAAAACTAAATTAAAATCTATTAATTCTAATTCTTCTTTGGTAAAATCGGGAACATAATTATCTTGATAATTATCGATTATATCTTGATTATCTTCATCTTTTTGAGTATATCTAGAACTTTTTAAAAGTTGTTCCGTAATATAAGGATAATTATCAACTATTCCTAGGCTATCATTATAAGTTAAAGAATGATTAGGGTTACTAATTGCATAAGTTAGATAAACCGATGAAGTAAAAAAT
>JBBACV010000217.1:0-2861 GCA_041656835.1 Acholeplasmataceae bacterium
GACATGTATTTATATTCATTAACTGGATGACAATTGAATTAGATGGTGATGGAAAAGTTTCATCAATTGCTAACTCATCAACAATGCCAAGAGCCATGGCAGCTAATTATATTATGAGTAGTGATGAGGATGGCGATGGTATTTTTGATTATGCGTTAGGACGTGATTTGAAAATAATTGATGGACATTTAAGCAGAGCAAGTGTTAGGAAATCATTTGATGATGAGAATCCATTCCCGATTATTACATTACCAGGGAATAAGACAGTTGATGCTAATGGTATTTGGAAAACAAGATATATACAAACTGTTTATTTAGATGAATATGAAGCAGGCGATATATATAACCCATTACTTGGTATTAAAGCAAATGATGGAAAAGGCAATGATGTAACTGCTAATATTACCTATAAGATTTATCCTTATAAAACTACAATGCAAATTTATGGTGATGATTTTTCAACTTCATTACCAATAAATGATCCTAAATGGGCAGAGTTTTTTGATGAAGAAGTGGTTTGGAATTTTACTGATCATGAAATAGCAGTAGAAAGAGTTCTTGCTTCTGCTAATGCTGATTATATTATTGAATATAGTGTAACTGCTAATGGCCATACAGATAAAGCATATCGTTTAATTCAAGTGCGAGTTGGTGCTCCTGATTATATTGAATTATATGATGAGTCTGATACTGTATATTCATTAGTAATGGGTATTGAACAACGTTTAGAAATGAATCCAGATTTAGATGAATTTGGTGCAATGAATGCAACCGAGAAGGGAATATTATATAATTATGCGCAATATCAATTATTGTCTAATTTTCCTACTTTAAATAAAGGTGTTGTTGTTGTCCTCGATGATAAATATCAAGTTAAGGTTATTAGGGTTCTTGCTAATACTGGATTTGAAATTGATGCAAGTGGAAAGGTGACACTAAATGATCTTGCATGGGTTGATGATGGCATTTTAGAAGGACTTGATGATTTAGTAACAGCTGGTGGATATGTTTTAATTTATCCAGAAGGTAAAGATGGCGTTGTTCTAAGTAAAGCATTAAGAGCTTATGTTGATTATGATTATGATGAAGGTGATATTACAGCAGAGGTTAAGAACAAAGCTGTAAATGTTTCCTTAACATTAAAAGAAGTTCAAGAAGTTAAGACATTACTATTAAACGGTGAACCTGCAATGAATACTATTAGTGGTGCTGACGTTGCGATAAAAGTTTTAGAGAATAGCAAAGAATCATTAGTGTTTTATTCAGCTGGTGGTGGTGCTAGATTTAGACTTGGCACTGGTATAGCTTATTATTATACAAAAGAAATGTATACTACTTTATCACAAACAACAGAAGTAGTGAATTCATTTACAACAGCTAGTCCTAATCATGGTGTTCCATGGTTCCGTGATGGTTCTATTGTTGTTTTAGATGAAGATGGTAATTTTGTTTTTGCATGGATAATGACAACTGCAGCAGCAGCAGTAGTAGAAGCTGATGGCACTGTTGTTTATGGTAATGCAGCCTCTGTTGCAACAACTGAAGCAGCTTTAGCAGCAGCAGGTGAAAATAATTTACCATTTGATATTGTTATTCCTGATAAAGCTAATACAGAAGCTCATGGACCATTTGCTACTTTGTTAGATTATATTCCTGAAGGTGGTTCATTCATTATTTTGCCAGGAGGAACAAGTTCTGCAGTTCGTAATTTTGGTATAGAAGTTTTATGGAACAGTGAATATCCTGGAAGCGGTGTTATTGTTGATGCTACTGTTGACGAACCACCAGCAAATGTTGATACCAATGGATTTGATTTCGATAATTATGATGAAGATTATTTTGCTGCATTGAAATTTGAAGTAGATTTAGTTGCAACAATTATTGATAAGCCAGCTAAATTGACTCGTCCAACAATAGAATTAGATGGAAATAGTTTAAATTGGCAACCAGTTGATGGGGCAGCTAGTTATGATCTTTATATTGGTGGAGTACTAAAACAAAGAAATATTGGTGTATTAAACGAGGAAGATAATGTTTATACTGTTGATCTTACAATATTTGGTTTAGCAGATGGAACCCATAAAGTTCAGTTGCGAGCAATTACTGCTGATAATACAGTAAAATCAACATCGGTTTTAAGTAAGGTTCTAGAATATACATTAGAACGTTTAGGATCTCCAGATCTGGAAACTTTTGTTTTAGAAGATAATATTGTGAAATGGAGTGTAGTTCCTGGTGCATCAAAATATTTAGTTTCAATTAGTAAAGGTGAGTATTTTGAAGTAGAAACAAATGAGGTGGAAATTCCTGATAATGATTTAGTAACTGGAACAGAGGTTAGTGTAATTGCTACTGGTTCTACTGAATTATTAGATTCCCTTCCAACAACATATGTTTTAGATATTCCTGTTATTCCTAGAGAAATTATTATGGGAGAATCTAAATTGCCAATTGTTGAATTTACATTAAATGCTTGGTTACGTTTAATTGATCCTGCGTTAGGTAATGATGTTGGTGGTACAAGCGTTGAAGGTATTATTGTCATTAATGATGCTTATGGCATTAAGGAATTGGCAGATGATAAAGTGTTATTCAGTGGTGGTTATGTTGCTGTAGTTGATGAAGACTTAAAAGTTAAATATATTGTAGATCGTTGGGCTCATGAATGGAATGCAGACGATGGTTGGACAACAAATGCTGGCGGTTGGGACTGGGCACTTAACTTAAAAGCATCATATTTTAAACCATATTTAGCAGAAGGTGACAAACTAATTATGGCTGCACAAACAGGAAAAGGATTAGCTGCAGGTACTTATCGTAATTACTTTGGAGATGCCTTAATTAAGGATTTAGGTGGAACA
>JBBACV010000218.1:0-2854 GCA_041656835.1 Acholeplasmataceae bacterium
TTATGTACCGCACCGCCCCAACCTCCCTGATATTGAGCTCACTATATGTCTCAAAGTCAAGGTAGATAGTCATTAACCCTCCTGTCTCTTTTGGAAAGCTCTGATTGCTCTTTCGATTTCCGTGTTAACTGCATTCCATTGCTCCTTATAAGCCTCCTGTAAGTTGGCATCATCTGCTACAGATGTCCCAAGCCCTGCAGTAACCTTTAAAGAGTTAAAGTTACCCATGTTAATCGTACGGCTTATAGATACATTAATCTCTTTCATATAGCAAGCCTTTCCTCCTTTATTAAAGTCCTACAAGGCGCATAGCGCATTTTGTTGAACACACAGGATAGCGACCACACATTAATGCTTCTTCTTCTTTAATCCTTTTTCCGCATTCTTCACAGGTACACCATCCGTCAAACTCTTCATACTCAGCGCCCATACCCGCTGTGGGAAATTGTTTAACAGACGGATCATAAATAGATCCATCAGTACACTTGCACCACCAATGCTGTTGCTTTCCCCACAGCGGACAATGATAAAACCCTCTAACTGCTTGTAGTGTCGGGTCTTCTTTAATGGCTAAGTCTACTAGTTTTTTACATTCACCGCGATACTGTAAATAGCAAGTACGCCTTATACCTGTGTCTTTTACGGAATCAGACATTACTCTTCCTCTCGTGTCGGAAGGTCATTGTATACAAGACGAGCATATCCTTCAATGTCAAGCCAATGGTCAGGAAAGTCCGGATTTCCAGAAAGGACACGCGAGATTTTACCGCATATCAAGTCGAGCGCTTCTTTCTGGACAGCGCTTAACTGACAATAATTCATTGAGGATGCAACCACGGTCTTTAGCTGCTGTGAGATGCTTGCATTGTTCTTAAAAGCGCCGTGTACATTCCCACGCTGCTTGAGCACGTCTTTTATTTCAGCCATAGCGTTACCTCCTTCAAACTAGTTCATAAGTGGAAGCAAAAATATCCGGTTTACAAGGATAAAACTCACCTTTAACCCCGCGAATAATCCAATCCCCCACAGAGGCTAAGTGCGGGCCTTCGAGTGTGAATATCTTCAAACCATCAGCCTCTACAACTTGCTCATATTCTTCCCATGTCCATTTTTGTGCGGACGGGTGCTGCCCTGTAAACTGAATTATTTCCGCAAGATTATTTCCGTCCCATTTGATAGCTTCAATTATAACAGGCTTCTTTCTAAACATAGCCATAGTACTACCTCCTTCAAAAAGTGTATATTTTTGTTTATTAAATTGGGGAGAAGCCTTACGGCCTCTCCCCAACGACTTACATCAAGTCAGCAGATTCATCAACAGGAGTCTCACCCTCCTCAACTCCATACTCAGCAAAAGCGTCTGTCGCTCTCATACGACCGTCAAGCCGTGGTCCTTCTCTAAGGAGCAGAATATTATTAAGGCCCCAACCAATTCCATTGTTTCCTTTATTACTGTAAGGAAACGGGTTAATGTCCGCGCGCACAAAGCATCCAGCAAAAATCGCTGTCGGATCAAGCAGAGGTTTAGGACCTTGCCCCGTGGCCACAACTACACCAGGAGCTTGTTCAGACGAGCAGTTGATAAACACTTTTCCAGCATATACTTTGTCAGTCTTCTCACCAGACTTAAGTTCGTCATCCCCGTCACGAAGCGGGTTATAACGAAATGCAGGTTTCTTACCCTTCCACAGAGAAGCTATCCCCTTCTCAACAGCTTTACTGACAGCCTCATTAAGAGCGGCGATACCAGCAAGGTCACTCTTGTCAAACAGCAGAGAGCAGGAGTACTTAAGTTGACCACTGGGATTAGGTTTAGGCTCGAACAGTGAAGGATAGCTTATAATTCCTACAGGCGTAATCATAACGTTTCATTCCCTTTCAGTTTGCTTATTCCATTTAAAATTCGCGAGTAGTTCTTCTGGAATACCCGCTCGATTGCTAGCTCAACCTCTGTTGGACTAAACTGTAAGGCTAAAGCCTCATTGACCAAAAAGATTAAGCTATCTGTCCATTCGTCGATTTGTCGTTGCTTACTGAACTCCTTGGCGTCATAGTTTCTCCAAGGCTTCCAGGGAAGCTCATTCAAGAGCTCCACTTGTTCTACATTAAGCGCTTGAATATACTGCTTACATGCTTCAATGTCAGGCTTTGGAAACTCATAGCCCATCTGCTTTTGGTACGCTTCTTGCCGAGCGAATAACTCTAAGAGGTCCATATGCCCTCCTTACAGCGCATGCGACCTTGTTTACATTCGCCCATAAAGCACTGAGGTCCGACATAGTTAAATAACTCAGGAAAGTTATCCTGCACCCGTGATAGTACCGCTCGGGCAAAGATCTTCATCTCCGTAACATTTCTGTTGCAGAGTCTTTGCCGGAGAAAGTTTATCAAGGACCGTGCATTAACTGTCCAGAGAAGATTGACGGCCGCTGCATTTGGCAACACTTGCCGTGCTTCTTCAATCGGCGTATTTGCTGCTATTAATCTTTGGTAGCAGTCAAATGCGGAAGCACATGCAGCCTCGGTTAGAGCATCCTTACTAAGATTCATATGCACGACGCATGGGTAGTCTCTGTAGTCTTGATAATGCTGACTAGCAGACGTAAAGCTTCCCATACGGTGCCGCGTAATCTGCGCAAGGAATGAACGACTAACACCGTCAATCAAGAACGTGTAACTCACATGCTCAAACACGGATGTATGCTCTGCGTTCAATAAGTACAAGCATAGCTCATGTGTAATAGGTTTAACTGCAGTATCGATGTCTTGACGCATAGTAATAGCTGCGGCCATAGCAGTAACATGCTTAGGCTGCGGCGTACTCTGCACCACTGATACTCGCATTCTGTTATAA
>JBBACV010000219.1:0-2852 GCA_041656835.1 Acholeplasmataceae bacterium
GTCTAACGTGATCAGTGCGAGCTCTTCCTCTTCTTCTGACAGGTCGACCATTACGACAGGGATCTTATGCTCACCGCGTTTCTTTGCGAGTTCGACACGGAGATGACCGTCAAGCAGTTTGCCGGTGCGTTCGTTCACGATCACATCCTGTATCCAACCGATATCTTCTAACGCACCTTCAAGGGCTTTTTCTTGTAATTTTGGGTGGGTGCGCCAGTTCTTCGGGTTGGGGATCAGCTCGTGCGGGTCCATCTCGCCGTGACCTATGATCCTGCTCTCCCAGGTCATTTCATAGACTCCGTAATTCCAGTTCTGCGATCCGGTGTTTTAGCTGCTGGATCTGTTTCTCCATGAATACGATCCGGCGTTCCAGGTCGATAACTTCCGGTCTGGCCTTGATAGTCTTGAAATACTCTATCTTTGGCCATGCATAGTCTGCTGTGGTGTAAGTTTTGTATTCCATTTCTTTCAGTCCCTCGCAAGTTTTGGGATAAATTGGCGGCAACGCCCACTTTCATCCAATTCGATAAATTTCAGGTTACATTCGGCCTTTCCGATATGCATTAAATTGAATTTGCAATCCATAACCGGGCATAATCGCATCCTTGTTTGGGTTAAGTCAGTATACACTTCAAGATCCAATTTCATTATCATTCCCTCCCTTCTGCCGAGATATTCCGCTGATTATATGCGGGCGTTCCATCCCAACACCATGATGATACAGGCATGATCGGGAACCCTTCATTGCTCGGGTGGTTCCGGCGACATTCTACCTTGCATTGTCCACCGCACTCAAAACAAGGCCCGGAATACCTGCATGTTTCACAAGTCCATTCTGGAATGTCCATTATCATTCCCTCCCTTCTATCGTGTCGTAACATCCGGTATACGCTCGCCATTCTTCACGACCACAGATCACACAGACGAACAGATCATAGGCTTTCCCGGCGTTCTCTCTCACGCCTCTGTAGTGCAGGTCACACACGTGATCTTTCATGGCGTGGTCATCTCCGGTTCTTCGTAATCCCATATTTTCAGCTTTCGCCCACACACTGGTTCGATCATATACTTCTCACCATTTTTCAGTTGGATATGGATGTAGGATATATCTCCAGAATGAAGGCCCCCACCCGTGATCTTTGCACCAATTAAATCAAACAAATCCACTTTCTTCATGGCGTGGTCATCTCCTGCACGATGATCCTTACGGGGGTAGGTGCGCCGCCGTGTTTGACTAATATGTTTGCTAACGTCTGCTGTAACACGAGATCATACTGTGGGGGTTGCCCGTCTTCTCTTAACTTTACGTGGGCTATTGTGACGTCGCCGTTGGTATCGTCGTCTTCAACGTCCCACATGAGCAGGCCGTCTATTGTGTGATAGTTCATGTGCCGTCTCCTTGTTTCAGTTGTCGGTCTAATGCTGCTCGTCTCAACACCGCTGCTGATTGGTCTTCTGCTGTGTTCTGTTTGATTTTACCACGGCATTCCGAGCATAACGTGATGTTGCCGTTAGACATGGCGTGGTCGATATAGTCTACGATCATGCCGTTCAATTCTAACGCGATCTCTTGGGGGTAGATGGCGATACCGCAAATGTAGCATTTTTCTGTCAGTTTGTCGGTGATGGTTATGCTTTCTGGCGGCATTGTTCGTTCACCCAATACGGAAACGCAATCTGTGCAAGGTTGGCAACGGTGTCGTTATAGTCAGATGTGGAGTTCGGCGGCGCGTGGGCGTCTGCGATGTAGTACGCACCATACAGCAGGATGTATTTTTTTTCGAGCTGAGAATACCAGTATGGCGGGACGAAGGCATGTGTCAATCAAACTCACCATCTTCGAGTTTCTGTTTGATGAGCGTGATCGCGATGGCATACCCGGCATTCATACCGCCTTTGTATAGGTCTTGTTTTGCCAATTCTCGCATCTGTATGTCGATCCAGAAGATGAGTTTGTCTTTTGTGGTGCGGAGTGTCATTGTATCGCCTGGCACATCCCTTTTTTTAGGCAGTCAATATCTTCTTTCACACGGGCGGCCATTTCTGAAAGTAGTTCGTCTACTGTTTCAGCACTATATGAGTGTCCTAAGAATACAATTGACCCGATTTGTAATATTGTGGGGTATGTCCTTCCATACCACCAATCGCCATAATACGTGACTTCAACCATGACCGTATCGCGTTCAAACGGTACATTACAATGTTCGTCTAAAATCTCAACGACTTTGAGGAGATCGTTGTAAATGGATTCGATACGGTCTTTCATGGTTCCATCTCATCCCATGTATCGCCAAGAACCATTCTGACGCGGCGTAGTTGTATCCTTGCGACTGCTGATTGTGTGTCTGTCTTCTCGATCACAGGCTCGAGGGCAATCCCTAACCCGCGGTGTTTCGAAAGGGTGAGCAAGCCGTCAACCATCTTGATATTTTCATCTGGTTTGAACTGGTGGAATGATCCTTCGTCGTATCCGGCATCTTCATACGCATTTGAGATTCGGGCGTAGTTCATGAGTTCCTTGCCAGTGATCGGGTCGTCTATCTTTATGGATCGTTCTGGTTCGGGGGATTCGTCAACGTCTGGCAACGGGCACCAATCGGGGATACCGTGATCCGGGACTTTCCTGTTCTCATGGAAACACACACCCCAATCTTCATACGGGCATTTTTCACAACAATCGATTGAAACGTGTTTCATCTCTCGCCCGCCCCATCGAGTTTAATATCTATCCCCAGTTCTATCGCCGCTGCCTTTAGAGCGGAAACCATTGCTCCATCTTTTACTTCGGCGTGTTCAAATTCAGCATAGAACCTGCAATCTTCGCCAAGTTCTTTTACATAGTTGAAACTGCG
>JBBACV010000220.1:0-2809 GCA_041656835.1 Acholeplasmataceae bacterium
TGTAGCCAGAGTTCCAATCCGCTGCGGCATCTACGCTTGTCATCCTCTTATAGTAGATGTTCGTGCAGTTTGCAATGTCATAGCCGGTGGCGAGAAAGTAGCCATTCCCCTGGGCAAGCCTGTGTATGGCATACGGCACAGACAGGCCGGGAATAACCGTCATCTGGTGGTCTACGCGCTCGACGCCAACGGACAGCAGGGGCGAACGGCTTGCACCCTCTGCTGCGTCGCCCAGCGTGGAAGAGATTGAGATCATTAGACCTCGTACCCCCACAGCTTCACAGGAACTTGCCACTTGCCAGGATCGTCCTTGTCTGGACTCCACCACTCTGTCTGCAAGTAGACCAGATGGGTGTAGCTGCCGGTAAAGTCCTCGAAGGCCGTGATATCGTAAAACCCCAGCAGATCGTCAGGTGCGGTCTTGTACGAACTGGCCCGCAGGTCTGCCGCGTAGCCGATGTCCAGCGCGCCGTTGTCGTTGTCCCTGATTGTCTCCACGCAGTACGAGTTGTACGGGACCAGCAGGGTGAAGATCCAACGCCACTTGTCCGTCTGTCTGACCTGCACGTCGATGCCGCCGCCCGTGTCGTACTGCTCGTTGACCTCACGCTCGTTGGGCAGCACCTGATACGTGCCGCCCATGATGAAGTAGTCTTTGCCGTCTATTCTGACGATCGGCAACCTTCTCTGTATGCCGTCTATAACTACATGCGCTGTCATGCTTGCTTCTTCTGCTCCAAGTACCAGTCGTAAGCCTGGCTGATGCCGCCCATGACCTGCCCTGGGGTCGTGCTCCCATAGAACTGCAACGTGGGCGAAAAGGCCGGCACCTGCTGCGGCTGCCCGATGCCTCTCATTATATCAGGTAGCCTGTCCAATGGCAACACAATTTCCCCGGCGTGCAGGTTTGCCATGATGTCCTTCATAATGATGCCGCCAACGTCCAGGCTGGGCAGCTTGGGTATGTCGATGTTAGGAATCGGGAAGGGCCAGCCGCTGTAGCCAATGGCACTCGCCGCCGTGTTCATAATGTTGATGATGTCGTTGATCGAGCCACCGACATTATCCAACACGCCCTGGAGCGACTTACGCAGATGGTCGTTCCAGATGCCCTTCACCAAGCCGACCAAGCCATTCACCCCTGCTGATATGCCGCTTTTTATGGAGTCGATGATTGCCGTGCCGATTGACCTGGCAACGTTCTTGAAACTGTTGAGTATGTCGTCGGCACCAATCCTCTCGGCAACGGAAGTGATCCAGCCACCGATCTTTGCCAGCAGCCCTTCTTTGCCAAAGATCGCGTTGTTGAAAGCGGTCCAGATTTGCGACGCCACGATACCGGCCTGGGTGAGCATCTCCTGGGCCTTGGCGGCAATGTTGGCGCCGATGGTCGAGAACCACGTCCCGACGTTCAGGATGATCTCGTCGATCTTTGCCTTGAAGCCCGTATAAGCATTGGTGCCCAGCGTTGTCGTGGCAGTCCAGAACTCCACGGCCTTGGCTATCAGCAGGCCGGGAATGGCACCGAACCAGCCCGCAACGGTCGTTGCAATCGCGCCGACCTTCTGGAAAACTCCATCGAACAGGTTCTGCCCGATGGTAATGGCGGAGTTGAAGATTGACGATACCAGTTCCAGTAACTTGCCAGGCAAACTAGTAAACCAATCGACTACCCCACCAATTAGATCCGGGATCAACGAATTGCCGATCAGGAAGTTGTAGGCATCGATGAACGGTTTTGTGATTGCATCCCAGACACCGGCAAGCCATTCACCAATCTTGCCCGGCAACTCTGAAAAGAATGTACCAATCGAATCAAAGATCGAGCCAAGCCACTCACCTGTAGTTTCCGCTGCGCTGCGTATGGTATCGGCGACTTCGAGAATCTCTTCGCCGCTAATGCCAAACCAGGAGAAGATCCTACCAACTAGACCAGCGGCATCCTCTACGAACTTCAGCGCCGCCTCACCAAGCACATCCCAGTTGCCGGACAGCAGGGCTGTAAGCATCGTGACAAGATCGATTGTCATTTGCACGATCTCACTAAGTACACCCGCTGCCTCTTTCAAGATGTAGCCAAGCATACCCCACACATCGGCGCCAAACTTCTCCTTGGTAAACTTATTAATCTCATACCATATATTGCCAAGGAGTACGCCAGTTTGCTTCCACGCATCTGAGATTGCCTTGCCCAAAAGGCCAAAGCTGTTGACAAGGCCCTCTATGTCAATGTCCCTGAGAAAATCGCCAATTGGCGTGCCAAGCGTACTGTCCCACCAGGCTTCAACCTTCTTTTTTATTCCATCGACAAGCCCTAGAAGGCCGCCCTTGGTACTTAGGCCCTGCTCATTTAGCCACTTCTCAATATCGGTTCTCCACTTGCCAAAGATGCCAGAATACTCAGGTGACGACACGGTTTTCAGGGCAGAGGAAAAAGCATCCCTGTCCATCACCCTGGCGCGGTGCTGCTTGGCAATTTCGAGCATTTCCCTGACGGCATTGTTGTTTGCTTCGCCGTCCTTCGTCTCGTCGTCGATGAGCTTGGCGCGGTCTTCCTCCATCTTCATGCGCTGCTCAAGCAACTTGGCAAGAAGATCGGCGTTGGCTTTCAGATCGGCAGCGTGCTTCTGGGCTGCGGCAAGCTGGTCATTCTCAGCCTTGGTGGCAGCCTCATTGGCTTTCTGAAGAGCCTCAACCTGCGCCTGCGCCTGTTCCGCACGGACCTGAGCAGCTTCAAGCTGTGCGTTGAGCGCATCGAATTGAGATTGGTACTGTTCCAGAAGCTGGTCGCGGATGCGCTCCGCCTCGC
>JBBACV010000221.1:0-2803 GCA_041656835.1 Acholeplasmataceae bacterium
CACGGCAGACCAGGCCAGAGATTGGCTCACTTCACACGATTATACTACACTCTCATTAGCCGCAGGAGAAGAGCAGGCGGATATCAACGATCATAAAAGGTATCTTGCGTTTGAGCTTGCCCCGTCAAACGACATCCAGGAAGTCGACGGCGGGTTACTGGTGCCGGGTGTCCGGCTGCTCGCACCAGGGACATGGACCGACAGCACACAGAAGCAGCCCTGCCGGTATACCGAACATCACCTCGAGCGCTACGCACAGAACTGGACCTCATATTCATACTGGTCCCGTCACTCAGGCGGAACACCCCGCGATATCACCGACAAGATCGCAACCATCCGGAACCTGCGATACGATCAGGGTGTTATCGGAGACCTCTTCTACCACGGTCAGACCACGAAGAGCAAGGATGCCATCTCGCTCATCAAAGCAGCGGCCGCTGGCACAATCCCGTGGCCGTATTCATCTGTTGAGATGATGACCCGCGATAAGTGGATTCTATCTGAAAAACTGTATGAAGCGCAGGAAATCACATTCCTCGGCGCTGCGATGGTAGATGAAGGCGCCTGCAGGACGTGTAAGATCAGGAACAACGAGGCCGCAGATCCGACACCTGAACCCGAACAGGAACAGGTCACAGAACCAGCAAAAGAACTGGAGCAAGAAATGACAGACACAAAGGAACTCGAAGCTGCAATCACCGCAGCAACCACCCCACTCCTTGAGAAGATCAAGGCACTTGAGGCAAAGATCGCACCTCCGGAACCCGCGAAAGTGGAGATCCCGAAGGAGCTTACTGAATCGATCACCGCGATTGACGAGCGGCTGAAGAAACTTGAGGAAGTCCCGGCAGACCCGAAGACAAAGGCAAACGGTATTGAAACCCCGCACGACCTCGGAGCCGCGGAGTTTTACATCCCGGTTGACCGCAAGGCCGGGACCGTAGGAGGAGTATAATGGCAGCAACAACCCCAGTCGCATTCGACCCCGACCCGTTACACCTCGGGCTGACCATGACGTTCAAGGCGGCCAGCGCTATTCTTGCCGGCCAGATCGTTGCGTTCGCAGCGACAGGTGTGAGCAGAACAGTCGCACCTGCAACCAGTTCGCTCGGACAGGTTGTCGGTGTCGCAGCACACTCACAGGCAACTGCAGGGGAACCTGTAACCGTCCTGATGGATGGATGCGTATGTAAGATCATGCTTTCTGCCGATGACGGCACCGCAGATGCAGGCGACTGGATCGGCGTGTCAACCGTAGCCGGGTGTGGCATTGTCCGTGACCCAGCGATCCACACACATGACACGGTTGTCGGGCTTGGGATGGCAGTCGGATACGCGGTAGACGATATCTCTGCAGGTGCGTCAACCGTTGGCGGTACCGGGTATATCGTTGTGAGCACATCGCCGGTGTGGACCGCAGCATCCTAAGGAGGCTGAAAAAGATGACACAACTACTTATCAAAGCCCTTGAGGCTGCACACCTGCAGGACTCCGCAGAACAGAAGCGTCTGCAGGCCGCCATCGCAACGAAGTATATCCCGCTGGTTGAAAAAGAACTCGGGATGACGTATATGATCCAGGGTGAGGACGGCAAGATCGGCAAGGCCCGTGACCTCCTGCTCACTGAGGCGGTGGAAACCGGCACCCTCGTACAGACTGAGGTGAGCCGCACCGTCATGGAAGGTTCCAAACCTGCGCAGTGTATGCGTAATGCTGTACCGATCTATCCGATGAAGTCCAACGCTATGGATGTCCTCATTCGCCCGGCTGGTAGGTATGCCCCGTTCGTCGGTGAGGGTTCTGAGTACACCATCAAGACTCAGGACTATACGAAAATGACCCTGACCGCGAAGAAGATCGGTGAAATCCCGCTCTGTTCCAAAGAGATGGTTGCAGATTCACAGTTTGCAGTTATCGAAATGGAGATGCAGGCAGCCGGTGCGGCTTGTGAGAACACCCTTAATCAGTGGATGCTCCAAGTCCTGCTTGATAATGCAGGGAACGAGTACGACATCAATGCGGCTGTGGCAGCACTCGGAGGCGCAGCCGCAATCAGGGAGGCAAAGGCACTGATCGCCGCTGACGGGTTCCACGCGGATCAGGTCATATACCATCCCCAGGTTGAGACCTACATCTGCAAGGACTACACCCCGATAGCGTACAACCCTGTCGCACAGGAACAGATGAGGACCGGGCTCCTCCCAATGATCCTCGGCTGCAGACTGCATGAGTGCGGTGTAGAGCTCACCACCACGACCACACCGGTTGCATCTTCCGCATATACTTGGGGTGCACCTGATAACGGATATATCGGCATGGCCCTGATCGACAAGCAGAAATGCGGGGGGATCGGGATGAGGCAGGATATCTTTGTGGAAGACTTCCGCGATCCACTCCGTGACCTGATCGGAGGCAAGGTCTCCATGCGTGCGGCCTGCCAGTATGCGACCGGCAACACCAACGCAATCTCACGGGTAGAATACGGCGGAGCATAAGCAGGGGGCCTAATCCCCAAATGCTTACCTCCCAGAATACCGGGAAATATCTGATGGCGACGTATGAGCGCGAGCGGGAGCGCTGTGCACAGGATAAGGACAATTTCACTGCCGATGAGCAGGCGTTCTATGATATCTCCAATCAGTCGCCAGGTATGGGGGACCGGGATCAGATCGAGGAATCATTCAAGATGCACACATCACCAATTGATATCCTCACCGACCCACGTGAGATCGATATCCGGGACATCAGGAAGGAGATCGGGCGATGACATACTGCAGCACCACTGAACTCGTTGCACTGTCAG
>JBBACV010000222.1:0-2803 GCA_041656835.1 Acholeplasmataceae bacterium
TGCAGGTTTCTTACGGGGGAGAAAATTGGAAAACCTCCTCCAGGGTATATTTTGCTTCTTCTGTAAACGATTACCCGTACACCAATTACCGAAAAAAGACCTTTTTTTACGATCAGAAGGGAAATATAACGGGCTTTGAATACCCTGTGGAACGAAACCAAAACGGTTCTTTTCGTGATTTTCACTTTTTACAGGACATTGACTTAAGCGGATCCCGGACGGGAAACTGGAACCTGTCTGCCTGGTATAGCCGGACCGATCGCGGCATACCCTTGTTAAATGTAGATTACAAAGAGAATTCCAGCGTACGGAACAACCAGACCGAAAACACCTTCAGGGGGATCATCCGGTGGCATAAACTGCTGCAACGATCAAAATGGGAAGCCAAAGCCGGATATACCTACACCGATCTTCTCTATGAATACAAACGCGACCTGGGAGAAGACCAATGGGCCAATATGGTCCATGCCCAAAGTTACGTAAACACCTTCTTTTCCCAGGTAGAAACCGAATGGTACATCAATAAATGGATGTTTTCAGGAAATTTGACCGTGAACCAGCACCTGGTCACCAGTATGGACAATGCCGTGGTATCCGTTGAAGGAAAACAAAATATTATGGGATACGAACAGGCACGCCTGGAAGCCTCCGGATTCCTGTCCGTCAAATACCGGCCCGCTGAACGACTGGGGTTTTCCGTTGACCTGAGGGAAGATTTGTACGGCAGGGAATTTACCCCCCTGATCCCCTCTTTTTTTGCCGAGTATCTGGTCTCGCGCCGGGGTGAAGTCGTTCTGAAAGCTTCTGCTGCCAGGAATTTTCGTTATCCCACACTCAATGACCTGTATTTCATGCCCGGCGGTAATCCCGATCTTAAACCCGAACAAGGGGTTACTTTTGACGGAGGGATCGCGACTACTCACAAAGGCTCGCGTTATTCCTGGAAAGGAAGTATTACCGGGTTTTATTCCCTGATAGACAACTGGATCGTCTGGCTTCCAACCTTCAAAGGATTCTGGTCCCCGCTCAATGTCAAACAGGTAAAAAGCTATGGAACCGAATTTAACGGGTCTTTGGCCATAATAGTCAATAAAAACTGGAAAGCGTCAGCCGACGGGCACTTTGCCTGGACAAGATCGATAAATCTGGGAGATCCTGTCAACTGGGCCGATCAGGCCATCGGAAAACAATTGGTGTACATTCCTGAATTTTCCTCTGCCGTCACGGGACGTATATCATGGAAAGCATGGACCTTCACTTACCAATGGACTTATTACAGCGAGCGGTTTACCACATCCAGCAACCAGACCAACAGCCGGATAGGCGTGCTTTCGCCGTATTTCATGAACGACATCTCTCTGGAAACCGTCATTCGCTTACCGCGATTGGTCATCAACCTGAAAGGGATCGTGCGAAATCTCTTTAATGAAGAATACGAATCGGTCCTGGCAAGGCCCATGCCCGGGATCAATTATACTCTTTCCTTAGGAATAATTCCCCTGTTTCACTGAATAACAACGTATTCGCTGCGGGCAACACCTATCCTGTAAGGAGGACCCCAGATGGCCAGTCCGGAGGTAACGTAAAAACGGGTTTTTCCCTTTTTATATTCACCGTAAAACAAGTCGTTCGCTTTTCTTACGATCCACGACACCGGCCAGATCTGCCCGGCGTGTGTATGTCCGGATAATTGAAGGTCTACCCCAAACGCAACGGCCTCGGCAATATTCACCGGCTGATGGTCCATCACTATCAGGGGCAACTGGCGGGGTTCCCCGGCATAAGGTGAATTTTCCCAAATTTCACGGAGCGTTTTCCGTTCAGGGGCAGACTGGTCTTCCCTGCCCAGCAAAAACGCCACCCCCGGGATCATTACCACAGAATCCCTGAGTACGGTAATGCCCTGGTTTTCCATCCATGTAAATGTATCTTCCTCTCCTGCATAAAACTCATGATTTCCGGGAACCGCATACACTCCCAATGAAGTTTCAATTTTCTTTAAGATATCCCCCATGCCCTGTTCCTGTAAATGACTTATGGAACGGTCCACCAGGTCTCCTGCAATAAGCACTACATCCGGATGTTCCCGGTTGATTGCTTCAACAAATTTTTCCAGTCTTTTGGCATCTACCAGCAATCCCAGGTGAAGGTCGCTTATGGCCAGCATTTTTACGGGCTTTGGAAACCCAAAATCAACATCTCTTCGTACAAAATTCCGGTACCTGATATTTCCTGTAACCAGAACGGCTGCAATAAGCATAAGGCCAGCAAACCACAGCACAGACCGGATGGGCAAGGGAAATCCACATTTAATGCGGAACAGATGCAGCACCCCGGAGGCAATATCCACAACCAGGATCAGCATAAAAGCATAGAGCACGAATACAAGCCACCCGTAGGCAAATTTCATCCAGACCGCCTGTATCCCGGGCCACGGCAAGGGAATCATGTTCATCAGCGGAAAAGAAAGCATGAAAAAAGACCCGGCAATAATGCATATCCATTTCAATGCTTCACCCCGGAACGGTGACCATACATACCCCCGGTAAAGTACGTAAGCGGTACCTGCCGCGTAAATGATCATCAGCAAGGTAAAAAAGAGACCAAAATGCTTCATGTTTGCGGCTTGAAAGTATCAGGATCCTTGAGCCACTCAAAAGTAACGTAATGCTGATCGGTCATGCCCAGCTTACGGTATGTTTCCAATGCGTTAACATTTGTTTTGGCCGCATACAGACGAATTCCCATCACATTTTCTGACTGTTGCACCAATTCCTGCAAATGCCCATACAAAGCCTTATAA
>JBBACV010000223.1:0-2797 GCA_041656835.1 Acholeplasmataceae bacterium
TAAGAAAGCAGGCCCTAAGGGTAAAGAGATTCAGGCTAAGATCGAGAATATCAAGAAAGCTATTGCCGGTCTTGAAGCACAGAATACACAAGCAGCTAATACTTTAAAGTTAGCAGGTAAGACTGAGCCTAAGAAGGTTGAGCCTAAGAAGGTTGAGCCTAAGAAGGCAGAGCCTAAAACGCAAAGTTTGAATGTCTTACAAGCTCAGTTAGCTGCTCTTAAGGCTACGCGTGCGGAGTATAGAAAGAAGTTAGCTACTGGGCCTGAAGATGCTAAAGAAATAAAAGCTAAAGTTGAGACACTTAATGAGAAAATAAATGCTACGCTTGCGGCTATTAACCGTGCAAGTATTACTCCAGATGTAAAGACTAAGAAGTCTAAGACTGCAAAAGCTAAGGCTAAAGCCGCAGCAAAACCTGTAGCGCCAACTACGCCCAAAAAAGACTTAGACCTTGTTGATATTCAGGCTAAGATTAATAAGATTAAAGACCAGATAGTGGCAGCTAAAGCTAAGTTTGAGAGCACTGATAAGCTCGCACATCAGCTTAAGCTCCTGAAAGAAAGCCTTGAGTCTAAGCTCGCGGAGTCTAAAGAAGCACCACCTAAAAAGCCTGCTGCGCCTAAGAAGCCTACGCCCAAAAAGAAAGATGAAGCTCTTAGAAAAGTAAATCTGGCCAACCCGACTATGTCTACTGCACAGCAGCGAGCAGTTAAATATCTCGCTTCTGGTAAGACAATTAAAATGGCTGAAGGAAAGAAAGTTCACCCTTCATCTGAGACCGGGTTGTCGACACTTAAAGCTCTTGAAAAGAAAGGTGTTGTAAAACGAGCTGTTGACGGAACATACTCTCTGGCCGATGTCTTTACTTCTGGGGGTGAAATACAGCGGTCTGTCCAGGAGATGGATAGCGAGGGATATATAACAGCCCATGACGCGGAGCAGGCAGTTAAAGGGTGGACAGCTCATTGGCGTTATTCAGGAAATATTCATGTAGTTAAAGACGTGTCCCAGCTGCCTGGAAACATTGCTAAGTCTCTAAGTGTAAAGAGTCGTAAAACACGCGGATGCTACATAGATAAAACTGGTGATATCTTTATCGTGTCTGATAATAATCCTACGTATAAGAAGCTGTTTGAAAATCTCATGCATGAAGCTTTTGGTCATCATGGTATTAGAATGATGCCAGCGAATCTTATTAATCCGTTCCTTGACCAGATATGGAAAGATAAACAAGACACTGAACGTATGCAGTTTATTAATAAGAACTACGCACATGTTGCTAAAGCTAAAACTACCGAGGAACGAATCTCAGCGCAGCGAAGATCAGCTGAAGAGTGGATAGCACATGAGGCCACAAAAGCAGAAGAAGCTACCTGGAAAGATCGTCTTATAGCTCTCGTTCAGCGATGGCTGCGGTCAATGGGTATTAAGTTTAAAGTGTCTGACGCTGAGATTAAGACATGGCTTTCTAATATGCGACAAGCTGTAGTTCGTGGAGACGAGCGTTTGTGGACTAAGCACGGCGTATCGCAGGCAGTTTCTACCGAGAATGCCGCCGTATGGTATTCTAAAATGACTGACTTCTTAAAGTCCAAGATTAAGGGTTCTACCGACGCTAGGCAGTTAAGAGATACAATAAAAACTTGGTCAGATAAGGGTGAGTTTAGGACAGAAGAACTTGAGTGGTCAGGCTTGCTGGACTGGCTCACAGAGCGTTCAGGTAAAGTATCTGCGCAAGAAGTTATGGACTACTTGGACGCAAACAAAGTCGAGATTGTAGAAACTGAGAAGTCTAAATTTCTAACGGTGCCACCTGAGGTACGAAAAGCTTATAGATTTTTATCTGACAGGGGTTTTGAACAGAAGTTTTCTGACGAAGGAGAAGTCCTTGTATTATCTAGTGTTACTACGCCGAATGGTGAAACTTTACGTCTTTATTATAAGAACTATAAAGATGCGCCGGTATTTAAAGCTTTAGCGAAAGATGAGCAAGACGCTATAAATACAATATTTAAAGAGCAGGACAAATTAGACCCATACTTTTATGACTCTTCTGTCTTAACGAGGCATTCTGGGTACGTACTGGATGGCGGAAAAGATTATACAGAGCTTTTGCTTAGAGTTCCGTCTCGTGAGTCTGAAAGTATGAATTTTTACCATAAAATTCACTGGGATGAACCTAATGTACTAGTTCACGTCAGATTTAATACTCGTACGGGTCCTAACGGCGAAAAGATTTTACTCTTGGAAGAGATGCAGAGTGACTGGCATCAGGCTGGCCGTGAAAAAGGATACGCAAATATAAAAGAGCAGAAAGAATACCAAAAAGTAATAGAAAAGCCTGATGTTAAGCGTGCCATAAAGCTATTAGAAAAAGCAAACTCTCGCGGTGAAGTGTTATATGATAAAGAACGTCGTCTTCAGAATGCCGCTACAAATGTAAAAGCCGCACGAGCCGATATAGCTAACTTAGCTGAAGTGATCGCTGATATAGCATCTGAAGTAGAAATGCGTAAATCAAGAGGACAACGCACGCACGGCACCGAAATAGAACTTGCAAGAGCAAAAGAAGCGATGGCACGTAAACGAGGCGCATATCTCGAAGCTCGGCGCCGGTATGATAAAAAGAAGCACGAAGAAATAAAAAATGCGATTTCCAAGGTCGGTGCAAAAGCTGTCGAGCTTAGTTTGGATTTACGTAATGTAATAGGAAAGCATACTAGTAGAGTAAATGAGGTTTTAAAAACCTATAAAGCAGAGCATTACAGTAGTGATAAACTTTCTGTTCCTGACGCT
>JBBACV010000224.1:0-2796 GCA_041656835.1 Acholeplasmataceae bacterium
ACTTGAGTGATTAGGGTTAATTTCATTTTCTAAATAATCATTAATTAAATTATCAAATCCTTCAAATGAACTAACTATACTTATATTATCATCACTACTAAAGCCATTATAACCGTCACGACTTATAAATACATTTTTATCATTTAAAACATTTTCATAATGATTATAATAATCATTATATAAAGTGTAGTATAAAACCAAGTTATCACTTAAAGCATTTTTTAAAACTTTTTCAACTTCTTTTAATGAAACTAATCCATCAGAAACTCTTAATTTAATTGAGTTTGAGTAATCTTGTGAACCTTCAAGATAAAAATGATTATCTAAATTATATGTATTCAAAAAATGTTTACCCATATTTTTCATATTCATATTTTCTTTATTATCAAAATAAATATATAAATAGCTAGCTGGAGATTTATAATGAACTTCATATCCTAAGAAAGTAACTCCCATATTTTCATGAACTTCATCAACTTTTTTAAAAGTATAGAAAAAGAGCTTTGGAATTTTAGGTTCATTCTTATTATTAGAGTATTCTAATAATAAATTAATTCTATTATTATGGATACTAGCATTAATAAATTTATTATGGGGGTAGTTAGCCATCGAATATCCTGTTTTATAAATAATAAAGTGATCATTAAATAAACTAGGACTTAATTTAGTTTGTAGGTTTAGTGATTCATATTTTTCACTTGTGGTAATAATACCTGATTGACTAGAAATAAAATCATTAGGTTCTGCAAAGAAGTCAACAAGTTCTAACTTTTCACCTTCTAAGGTGATGGGTTGAACTAATAAATCTTTCGGTCTTTCTTTAGATGGATATGAATATTCTGAATCTTTTAAAATAAAAGAATTTTCACTTATACATGATGTTAAAACAATCATAAGTAACATTACTATAGTTATAAATACTTTTCTCATAATAACTTAACTCCTTATTATAATCTATCATTATTATAAGTAACTATTATTTAATAATCAATAAATTTTAAGTATAATGCACTAAATGAGTATTATATTACATTTAAAATGATGGTTGAATCTATTTTCTTATTATATGCAACCTTAACTAATTGGTTTTTACCTATATCATCATATAAATTTGAACTTAAGCTTTTATATACTCTTGTCGTGACATTTATATTTAATAGTTCAATATTTAAAGTAACTTCCCGGTGGTTAGCTCTAATCATTACCGGTGTTTGGATATTAGTTATTAAAACTTCATATCTTTTATAATCTTCTAAGTTTTTATTAACTATTCTTAATTTATATAAATAATAAATAATAAAAGGTAAAAAGATAAGGCTAAATAGTCCTAAATAACCAATAAACATTAATAAAACAACGATGTTATCTAAATAACTTAGTGTTGGCATTAGTATTACTAAAAACATAAAAAACAATATAATATAAATAATCAACATCATAAATAAACTGTTTTTATAATATAAGTAATAATTTGATTTTTTTATTTGTTCGGTCATTTTCATCTGCTTTCTATTTGTACTATAAATATTATATCATCTAATAAAATTACTTTTAAAATATTATAATAAATAACTTATATATATAATATTACAATTTTTTAAAAGATTAGTTATAATAATAAAAGAGGTGTTTATTATGCAAAATATTTTATTAAATAAAGAAGAGTTATTTGAGGCTGTCTCAAAAAAGGATGTTAAAACGATTAGACTAATATTTGAAGAACATAATCCTGTTGATATTGCCGATGCACTCTCAAAAATAGAAAGAGTCAGTGACTTTATTTTTATTTTTAAAACCGTTCCCGCTCTTTTTACGGCCGAAGTATTTAGTTATTTAGAAAACAAAACGAAAGAAAAGATTATCAATGAAATATCAAACCAACAAATATCAGATATATTAGAAAACTTATATACCGATGATATTGTTGATTTCATCGAGGAGATGCCATCAAATTTAATTCAAAAAATATTACAATCAGCAACTAAAAATACTCGTGATGATATTAATCATTTACTTGATTATCCTGATAATTCAACTGGTTCGATTATGACTTTAGAGTATGTTGAGTTAAAAGCTAAAGATAACGCCTTAAAGGCGATGGAAAAGGTAAGAATTCAAGGTAAAGATGCTGAAACAATTAGTTATTTATTTGTTGTTAACGATAAACGTGAATTAGTTGGAACACTTCATTTAAGAGATTTAATTTTTGCAGATCCAAAATCATTAGTTAATGAAATTATGGAAAAAGACTTTATTAGTGTTTTTACTTATGATGATCAAGAAGTTGCTGCAAATATTGTTAAAAAATATGATTTAAATACTATTCCTGTTACGACTAAAGATTTTAGATTAGTTGGGATTATAACTGCTGATGATATTATTGATGTTATTGAACAAGAAGCATCAGAGGATATGCAAAAAATGGGTGCAATGACACCTTTAGTTGACCCTTATTTACAAACTAGTGTTTTTAATTTAGCTAAAAAAAGAATTCCATGGTTATTTATATTAATGGTATCAGCAACTATTACTAGTTTGATTATTAATAAATATGAAGTTATTTTACAAACAATTCCTGCTTTATCGATGTTTATTCCAATGTTAATGGATACATCAGGAAATGCAGGAAATCAATCAAGTGTATTAGTTATTAGGGGTCTTGCTTTAGGTGAAATTAATACTAAAGATTATTTAAAGATTTTAAGAAAAGAATTTATGGTCGCCTTAATTGCTGGTTCTGTCTTAGCAGTTAGTGAGTTTATTTGGATAATCGTTCAAATTAAAATTGGATTAATC
>JBBACV010000225.1:0-2782 GCA_041656835.1 Acholeplasmataceae bacterium
TTCATTTTTCACCTCTAATATAAAATAACTTTGAATTGATTTGTTCAGCCAATTTTCTAAATCTATGATATTTAGAAGATTAGGTAAAAAAATTTTATATTAATAATTGAATGATACAAGTTTAATAATAATGTTTAAAACACCCTCATAAGAATATTCCCCCTTTATATAATTTCTTTTCATGTATAACTGTTTTAATTATACCATATAAGTTACTTGTAATTATCATAACACCTTTTTATCAATTAGTCTAATTGTAGGGTAATCGTTAAATAGTTCCCTAATCGTTAAAAAGTTGAAATGAATATTAAAAAAAGATCTATAAATAACCTGATTTATGACTAATATAGGTCTCTATATTGTTTTGTAAAACTGGCGGATAGGAGTTTTTCCCCTTTCTGCCAAAGAAAAAAGGTTTGAAAACATTGTATCAAACCTATTCATTCAATATGTGTCTTCATTACCAAGTTTATCTGTATTTTTAAGTTACATACCCAAGTTTATCTAATTTTACATTACCAAGTTTATCTGTTCAGAGTTTGCTATATAAGTCTAATACATCTATGCACACATATTTTCTAAAATCTCAAGCAGCGTGATAGTTTCAACGTGCCTAAAGTTCACCAGATTGCTTTAAATTTTATGTTGATTGTAGCACGTTGCTCGAGTTTTTAACTAATTACTGGTAAAAGTGTACTAAAATATGTTTCCATAATATTAGTAAAAAAGCAAGTTACGTTAAATTTATGTTCCCAGAATAGAATTTCCTAGAATTAATAACGGTTTGTTTTTTTCTATTCATACATATCTCTCTTATTGAATTTAATTTTAGTTTTTAATGCTCTTGGTAGTTTTTCTATTTCTTCAGATTTTAATTTAATTAAATGTAACTTTTGACATGAATCTCTAATTTGTAACCAACCCGGTATGATACCACCTGTACGACTTATCATTATATAAAGTCGAGATTTTAAAGATGGATATGAATACCAGCACTTTTCAATATCATTATATTTAATTTCAATTTTGTTTTTCTTATTAATAATTAATTTATCTTCGGTAAATTCAACTTTATTAGTATTGAATATTATCATCTCATACCTCCTAGTTATTGTTTTGTTTATTTATATCCAACCCAATATTAGCTCTTGTATTCCTGAAGATAAACCAAACTCTGCAAAACTAGCACCCAAGTCTAAAATAGATTTAAGAGAAC
This sequence comes from Acholeplasmataceae bacterium, assembly GCA_041656835.1. Classification (GTDB taxonomy): domain Bacteria; phylum Bacillota_I; class Bacilli_A; order Acholeplasmatales; family Acholeplasmataceae; genus Acholeplasma. Next base: position 1,217 of record JBBACV010000225.1, read on the forward strand.
CTCGCAAAGCATCAGCTATACCAAATTCCGTATTAGCTGAAGCATGTTTAAGTGAATTAATTGTATATTGAGTAAGATTATGACTAGTTTTCATCGCTTTAAATGCCTTACCACTGTTTTCCATGGCTTTTGCTGTTTGCGTTAAATTTGCTTGAGCCTTATTGAAACCAGACATACTTTTGGCAACTGCATTGTATCCGTCAGCATAATGTTTGAGAACTCCAAAAGCACCGACCGCAATTAATCCGGAAATAGCTCCGGTAATTGCGTCTTTACCTACTTGATTAATATCAACTGTTCCCGTACTAATTACTTGTGTTCCAACACTAATCATCGCTCCAGAGACTGCTCCTAGAGCTGCACCAGCGATTGCACCTCCAATTATCGCACCAGCCAGTGTTAAATATAGGCAAGGAACATATTAGAAAAGTTCGTTGCTCTTTAATTTTCTAAACAATTATAGCTTTATTAAATATTTTTTCTTTTGATTACGATATGAGCCTTTGTATCTACCTATATATTCAATACCAAATTCACCATTTTTAATTTCTATTGAAAAAGGGATTTTCTCTTTTTTAATAGAAATTTCTAATATTGAATCATTTGAACAATTTATCGGATTAATGACTAATTTAGCCCTACGGTATTTTATCGAAGCACTTATTTCCTTAACAAATTTTAAATCTCTTTTAGGTGAACTAGTTAACACATAAATAAACATAAAAATATTATAAATAATTCTCCCTAAAGCACTACTTCCATATTCTAGTAATGTGATTGGCAAATAATTATCTATTTTGTACTCAGCAGACATGAAATCATTATTATTAACGAATGTTGCTTCTACAAAACTGCCATTTTGTATCACAGAAATGTGCCCATAAACTTTTAATTTCACGAATCCACCTCAACAAACCTTAAATGTTATATAACCATCAAAGCTTCCATCTATTGTATCCAATACATAATTGCCAATTGAAGTCCACATCCAAACAAAATTAAATATCATATATCCAATACTTCCTACTACAACATTAATGGCTATTCCAAGAAGTCAATATCAAATGATAAATAATTGTTTGCATCAACCATATTGTATGGACTCATATGATAAATAAGGGTATTTTCATCATAAAAATATAATTCATTATTAAGTTTTTCTATTCTTAAAGGAGTTTCTATAATATATGAAAATTCATAGTTAGGAATATATTTATTTAGAATAATATTTTCTTTTAGTGAATTTTGCTTAATAATATATTCAATTCTGGAATCTTTTGTTTCATATATAATTCCGTCTTTTAAGTTTTTCTTTTCTCTTGAGACAGTACTAGCAAGTTGCCCATTTTGGCTTGTAACATTTTCATATCTAATCTTTAAAGGTATATTTAAGTAATTTAACTCAATTTTCTCAGACTCGTTCAAAGCCTGAGGAAATGTCACAGTAAACTTATTTGCTTTATTAGTATACTTTTTATCAAATAATTTTAAAGTATTATCAATATCAAGATACTTTCCATCTTTATAATAATGAACCGCCTCTTGGTAATACTCCGTTTCGTACAT
>JBBACV010000226.1:0-2780 GCA_041656835.1 Acholeplasmataceae bacterium
CTATATATATAAGTTCATAAATACCAGGGTTTTGTAAGTCAACATCACTTGCATCAACGGTAACTAAAATTTCTTCTTCGTTATAATCATATGCACTAACTCCTTCTAACCAATTAGGTCTAGGATCTCCTAGTATAAACTCAAAATCTTTAGTCCCGTTAATAATAGGTTTATCGTTAGAGTTATCACTTAGACAAGATGATAAAGTGATTATTAATAATAAAGTTATAATTGTTAAATAAAGTTTTTTCATTTTACTTATCTTTTATTTGCCCAAAGGGTCATTCCATCATGGTAACTTACTGCACTTATTGATAAGGTAGGTTTATCTTGATATTGATCATAAGTTGTCACTAATACTCCACTATAATCTTTAATTCCAACTTTTAAATTAATATAATATGGGGCAATAAACTCCCAAGTACCACCTTCTTTAATCGTTCCACCTTTTAAGAAAGTATAAATGTTAGACTCGGCGAATCCATCACTATTACCACCAGTATGTAATAATAAATTATATTCACCAATTACATCGCCTTCTAATAATTCTTGTAAAGACTCACCGGCATACCTTGAAGGAGCTAAAACTGGCCACCCCTCTTGATCAAATAATAATTGATTTACATAAACATTGTGGTGTCCGGAGACGATGTTAATACCTTGTCTAAATCTAGTATGATAAACAACCATATATTTATTATCAACTTTAATAACTGAGTTATGACCTAAAGCAGCTAAGCCTTGAGATTTTTCAAATTGGAAATTCCCCGCTAATTTAATACCACTATTAGACATTGAAGCGCCATCGCGACCTCTAGTATCAAGATAAGGGCCATCAGGAGTTTTACTTCTTAATACTCTCATATTGTAATTAAGAGATAAGGAACCATGAGATGCCATTAAATAATAATATTCGGTTTCTTCATTATAAAATATATACGGCCCTTCAGGTCCTTGATCATATCCATTCCAAATTTTCTTCCCAAAACCTTCTTCTTTAGGTAAGCCAATATTTTCACCTTCGTTATATAATTCCTTAATATATATACCACCAAAAAACGATCCATAAACCATCCAAAGTTTTCCTTCCTCATCAAAGAAAACTTCAGCATCGATTGCATTTGGTCCGTTACTTGGGCTTGATTTTACTATTTCAACTGAATTAGTGTAAGGCCCTAAAATATCTTTTGACTCGACTCTTCCGATATATGATCTTTGACTTCCAAATGTTGATAATGAATAATACATGTAATATGTATCATCTATTTTAATCATTCCTGGTGCCCAAGCACTTGAAGCATCTGGCCCAACATAACTAACGGCATCACTTAAAACCTCTTTCCAGTTACCACCATATAATTTATCAGAACCATTTTCCCCTAAAACTTGATACCAAGTTATAAAATCATTAGTTCTTGCTACCGCAAAGTGGGAACCAAAAGCGTAATAAGAATCATCAGCTTTTATTATCGATGGATCATGAACTGTAACTGCGTTTCCATGATTAGGTTTATTAGGATAGTCCAATTTACTTCTCACTATATTTTCTCCACATCCAATTAATAAATTTATATTCATTATTAAAATAACGATTACTAATATTTTTTTCATATTTTCCTCCAGCAAGCGTTTACATAATCAACCTAAATAAAAATATGTTTTCATTTATTTAATATAAAAGTTAAGTAATTAATGTTTTTGTTAACTAATTGCGTTTTTATTATATCAATATTTTTTAAAAAGTCAATCATTTTTAACTGTCTTTTAGGCAAAAAGAAGGATTTAATTAGTTTTATTTGATTTTGTTAATAAAAAATCAATTAAAAACATAAAACTCTCGAATAAGTTTGACATTTGTTTAACTTTTATATAAAATAAAGACATGAAACATATAAGAAATTTAAGAGACGGTAAATTAATATTCGAAGCACTTAACTCAGAAGTTAGAGTTCAAATCTTAGAAATGCTGATGAAACATAAGGAGTTAAATTTAGATTATTTCGCAAAAGCATTAAATATAAGCAATAGTGCTATCACAATGCATATTAAAAAATTAACCGCTGCTAACTTAATTGAAATAAAAACCGCATCTGGAATACGTGGTAGCATGAAAATGTGTTCTTTAAAAACAGATAGATTATTAGTTGACTTTGAAAAAGAAACACTTCCTGTTAATGTTAGATCATTTGAACTGGGAATTGGTCATTATTCAAACTATCATGTTGAACCAACGTGTGGCATAGTAACAAAAGATGGTATTATCGGTGAATTTGATGAACCGAGATACTTTTCTTTTACAGAAAGATATAATGCAGCTTTATTATGGTTTACTAATGGTTATATTGAATATAAGATTCCTAACCCACTAAAACCTGATGAAGATTTACAAGAACTTCAAATATCTATGGAAATATCTTCAGAAGCACCAGGGTTTTCAGCTCATTATCCTTCAGATATTTATTTTAATATTAATGGTATTAATCTAGGGTACTGGACAACACCAGGGGAGTATAATGATAAACCAGGTAATTTCACGCCAAATTGGTGGTTTCCTAATTTAGGTCAATACGGTAAAAAGAAGATGTTAATTATTAATGAAAACGGAACTTTTATCGATGGTATTTCAATTTCTAATACCACGATTGATAAACTTGAAATTGGTTTTGATACTAATATTTCATTTACAGTTTCAGCACCAAAAGATGCACAAAATGCTGGAGGATTAACCATCTTTGGGCATGGCTTTGGAGATTACAATAATGGTATTGAAATAAAGATGC
>JBBACV010000227.1:0-2776 GCA_041656835.1 Acholeplasmataceae bacterium
GAAAACGGCTGTATTTTCCGTTTTTCCGAATGCGGCTTATTCCGGGCAGATTTTTTCAATCCGGGCACGAAATGACGGTTAATTGGAATAAACCGCCATCCGCGCCGGTTTTCCGCGCCGGATAATATGGATTGGAGCCAAAACTATTTAAAATTTTTGCCGGATCGATCAAATTTTTTTACGCTACGGGCTTGTATAAGCGAATACGCTCCAAGACGCCTGTAGAACATATATGGACACATATAGAAGCCTATAGAAAATGTATGTACGGATCAAGATAACTAAAAAATGGTTCTGGATGGATCAAGATAACTAAAAAATGGTTCTGGATGGGCAAAAAACGGATCTGGAAGCCTAAAGGATGGTCGTAGACGTTAAATAAACGGATCTGGAAGCCTAAACAACCCTAAAAAACGCACGTACACCATCAATGACAAAAAAGAGAGTGGTTACCGTCCATATTTCTTCCACAGGTAAGTGCCTGCGACCGTTGCACCCGCACCCACAAGACACCCGCCAAGAAACGCCGGGACTTTACTGGTTCCCGGAACGCTCGGTACACCAGGGGCATCGCCTGCAAGTGCCTCTTCAATCGTCGCAAGACCGGTGATGGTAATCTTTGGAAGCGGAGACGCCGCAGTGACATTCCCGGTTGCAGCAACGATAACCCACTGGCCGAGACTGAGCGAGATACCTTTCGCTGCAAGCATCGATGTTACTTCATTCGTGTTCTCAACCTGAATCGTAGATGCAGGCGGTGCAGTTGCCGATGTGGGGCTAGGTTTGAGTTCGTACCTGATCCCGGTATAGTTTAGAGTTGCAACACATGTGTATGCCATAAGTAAAAATGACACGTATGTTTTATAAATGTGTTGTCTCAATTCTACTGTATGACAGTTTGTCCATACTTCCACTATTCAAACTGGTACGACCAGTGCGGGTTCCATTACCCGGGTGGGAGAGACGTTCCTGGTAGCACCGAGAAGACCGTCCGGGAGTTGCCAGTGCCAACCGATATACCAGAAGGAACGGTTGTTCAACCATTTTGCGGGTTCTATACGAAAGACGAAAACCAATACCCAGAGTGTGCTCCAGGCGGGAGCCAATACGGAGACTGGGTTACCGTTCAGATTGCCGATTTCGGCGACCCCACATACGGGAACCCGTATCCCAACGACAAGCACGAGGTGCTTGCAACATTCAGTTGGTATGTCAACAGTACCGGGACATACCACCCCGGGTGGTATATGTCAACGTTCCGTATGCCGAACCGGGACATGTACGTGAAGTTCGAAATCGTTATCAACGGCGTTGTGGTGGCTACAACCGGCGGGTTCAGTCTCCGTGTCGGTGGGACAGCAGCACCGTGTATAGATGGAGACACCAAGTGCGAAAACGACCGGTTATTCGTCTGCAACAACGGTTCGTGGGTGGATACCGGTCAGCCGTGCGAATCACCGGTCTGCCAGCATGGAGAAACCAAGTGCGTTGCCGACCAACTGCACATCTGCAACAACGGTCTGTGGTATAACAGCGGTATACCCTGCGACTCAGAACCACCCGGTAGCATAATCGACTGGATCAAAGAGCATCCTGGTTATATAGTCCTCGGTGCGTCGGTGGTTGCCGGTGCTCTGGTTATATTCGCCAACTTAAAAAAGAAAAAGTAATCACAGTTTACAATACATCGCGTCCCGGCTTACTTTTACCAGCCGGGACTTCTCAACCTTTTTGAGTTTTTCAGGGCTGTAGAACGGTATCTCGTCAACGTACCCTTCCATAGACTCAAACCCTTCCCAGTATTCAACAGGTATCTCGCCCTCTTCGAGTTCCCGCCGGAACCGCTGCACTCTCCGGTCTATCTCTTCCTGGTCAAGCGTCTCGAAATACGATGCAACGATGGGTTCTATCATCTTGTCTGACAAATCCGCAAGCAGGTCTTCGGGTGTCGGTGGTGGCGGTTCCCGGTAAAACTCTATTTTGCCGTCGGGTTCTTCCTTGTCTTGATAGTAACCAACGAAGGGGTTGTATATCAGCCCGTATTTCCGGGCAGTTTCCCGTGGTCTGTAACATCGAACAAGATACTCTTCGCCGTCATACCCGCCTATACACGCTATCTCTTCGTCCCGTACCATGCTACATTCAAGGTCAGGAACCGACGGTGTAGTACCTCCGATGGGATGGGTGTGGAAACTACCTATCCGTTTGCCACCCATCCGTTCACACGATGCGTAATCGATATTACACCCGGCACCGGTTCCCGGGGCGAGGCATTTCCCAATGAACAGACCGTCTTTCCCTCTGCAAATAGGACACCCAATCTCTCCAAGAAGGTTCTCGATGTCGTATGGATCATACATCACATCGCGCTCTTCCTCTTCCAACAGAGATTCGTAATCTTCCGGGCCGAGCACGTTTTTCTTGGTAATCTCCAGCATACGCTCTTTCAGCGTATTCCGAACCTCTTCACAGAGTTCTTCAAAGTCTTTCATTTAGTAGACGGGGGTTGCAGTGCCGTACGCACCCTTCTCAGTCGCAAAGGTTCCAAGCCCGGACGGAGTACACGTCGGGCAGTTCACAACTCTCCTAACGCCAGCCGACTGTACAGTCGGGTTAATGAGAGCGTTCACAAGCGTTATTCCAAGGAGAGTAAACCCGTTGCCGACGAGAACCGGCGTGAACCGGCTGCCGCCACCAACACCCATCATGTTGGCACCAAGCATCGCCAGACCGAGCAGTGCAGACGCTGTGTTCCGTGCTTCCGGAAAAACCCTCT
>JBBACV010000228.1:0-2766 GCA_041656835.1 Acholeplasmataceae bacterium
GAGGATCGATGATCGGAAAAGATGTGCCGCCTTATGTACTTGCCGGAAGACGTCCACTTTGTTACGGAGGTATAAACGTTATTGGTTTGCGCCGGAGGGGATTTACTTCCGAGCAGATTGAAAGGATCCACGACGTATACCGCATCATATACCAGATCGGGTTGAATATCAGTGATGCCTGCCGCAAAGTGGAAGAGGTGCTGGACCCTTCGGAAGAACGGGATTCCATTCTCTCTTTTATTAGGGCTTCAAACCGGGGGATCATTCCCAGCAAGACGAAGTATATGGAAGAGGAATAACGTGAAAGCCTTCTTTACAACCGCATACTGGCCACCGATCGCCTGTTTTTCAATTTTTAAAGGGAGTGGAGAATGGGTCCTGGAACAACACGAACACTATCAGAAACAAACGATCCGGAACCGTTGTTCCATATGTGGAGCCAACGGTCCCCAGTGGCTGATCATTCCCGTCATTCGCAAACACGGAATGAAAACGCCTGTTCGTGAAGTAATGCTGGATCTTTCAAAAGACTGGCAACGGACACACTGGCTGGCAATAGAATCTGCTTACGGATCTTCACCCTATTATGAATTTTTCCGGGAAGAGATCCGGCCTTTTTACCGGGTGGAAGAACCCTTGTCACTTTTTGATTACAACACGCAAATCTTGAAATGGTGCCTTGAAACGCTGGATTGTAACGTTAAGATCACTTTTACTGATTCTTACCTGTCCGGTTATGAAACATGTGATTTTCGAAAAAAGGGACCTGTATACGAATTGATACCGTATTACCAGGTTTTTGCCCGGAAACACCATTTTGTACCCGGGCAAAGCATACTGGATCTTTTGATGAACGAAGGTCCCGAATCCTGGAAAGTCTTAGAAACGGAGCCCGACAGTAAACATTAGTCTGAGGCGGGATAAAGTGTTTTGTCCGTGTATCTGACCATCTCCCGTGTCATATAGTGAAAAACCTTCTGTTTCTCCTAAACGGTAAGAGGCTCCCATGTCTGCAAAGAACTGGTTTGCCCGGAATCCAAATCCGCCCGATGCTATGTGAGTAGGCTCAAAACTGCGTTCGGGAGAACCGTAATAACTGTATCCGCCCCTGATGGCCATTTGAGCTATACGGATTTCCAGTCCGGCACGTATATTATTAGCAAAAAGGAAACGTGTGTTTTCAGATCCGTAACGGATGAGCTCATTTTCATCTTCAAAAGCCCAACGGTCGTTGCGTGTAGCCAGTTTCATGGTCCGGTAATCCACGCCTTCGTAATCTATGCTGATCAATCCGAATTTTCCGAAAGTATAGGCAAGACCTGCGTTAAAACGCCAGGGTGTACGCACTTTGTACGAAAAAACTCCGACAGGACTGCTTGACGATTGATTTCCCGTCAAAAACTCGGCAGTCATGAATTCCTGCCATTCGTCGGTCAGGGATGTCCAGGTGGGAGAGGTAACACTGGCTCCCAGGCGCATATTATTAAATGGAATGGCAATGATCCCGAATTTCATATTAAACCCTATACCTGTGGTGATTTGATCGTATGAATGAGAGAATGATGAAAAACCGGTTTCAAAATGTTCGGGGTTCTGTGATGTTTCTGTGAATTTCTCATAAGTCCGGTAATAGATATTCCGGAAATTGAGACTGTATGCGGCAAAGAAACGGTTCCCGATATTAGCTCCCATGTTCAGGAGGTATTCACCCATACTCCCCTTGGATTCTTTAATGAAACGCTGATCAAGAGGGCCTCCGACAACAATCATTTCTCCATCCAGGTTTTCCGTGGCACCTATGTATTGATCGGTGGTACCCGGCAGCGGATCCAGCAAATAGGTATCCCAGGAAAGAATGGACCGCCAGGCTGCATTGGAATCGTAGTAAGGATTGTAATTGTCACCTGATTCAAGATCGTTGTATGGGATTCCGTCGGTCATGGTAGCTACAGGTGACAGCCAGCTGGTTACTGCATCGTTCATACGGACAGAGGTGCGCATTGTAAAATCCTGTACTTTGTTGTAACCTGCTGCGAAGGAAAGTGAAATAAGTCCCCTGCTGTTGGAAAGGTCCAGGATGCCCACATATCCCATATTGGAGATACCTCCGCGGGTATAACGGTCATCGGTCTCCTGACCAAAATAACTGACCCGGGAAAACTGCGTGGAAAGGGAAGGAGTAAAGGTGATTTCAGAATAAGGATAAACGGCAGATGCGGCCGGATTGAGCATAATGGAGCCGAAATCTCCTCCCAAAGCAGTTACGGCGTTACCCAAAGCCATGGAACGGGCCGTGCCCTGGTAATTCAGTTGTGAATACCGTAGAGCATCCCAGGCATTTTGTCCGGAAAGGGCAATAGGAAACACTAAAGCGATCAAGATCAGATACTTTTTCATTTTTTCAAGGGATCAAATATGTAATTTACAAATGCGAATCATCTGCGGTATGAACCGCCGCTTGATCCTGAACGGGAAACACTTCCACCGCCTCCTGAACTCCCGCCGGAAGAACGCATGGAACCCGAGCTAACCGAACTCCCTGTGCTTCTGCTTCCGGAATAGGAAGAACTGCTCCTGCTAGAGGAACGTGTCTGTGTATTTACGTCGGAACGGCTGCCCGAACTGTTTCCGTAAGAACGTGTTACACGTGAACTTCCCGAATTGTTATTTATTCTGGTAGAACCCGATTGATCACCCCTGTAAAAACTGCGACTATTCCCCGGGTTTATAGTAGAGGAAGTTGTTGAGGAACGGTCGTTCTCCCTG
>JBBACV010000229.1:0-2757 GCA_041656835.1 Acholeplasmataceae bacterium
ATGGGTTACTGACCTCACACTGCTGTGTAGAATATATACGCGTTCCCTACGAGCGAGTTTGCCGCTTCCGTCAGGATCTGGCCGGTGATATAGTCTGTAGTGCCGCCAGCTGCGTCAAGCTTACAAACCGATTGACCGTTGACCCCCTGGTCTTCGATATTGTCATAGATCGCTATTGCGTTGGCGTCTACCCCGTTGATAAGACCGTCTGCATGGGTGGTGGCATCGTTTGCCGGACCGAAATCCAGTACTGCGGTTTCCGTGCCCCCAGCCGTAGTGAGATCCACAATCAACCGTGTGACTATGATCGCATGGTCTTCAGGGTTCTGCCAGGCAAGACAGAACGCGTTTGCCGCTCCGGATGACAATGCAGTCTTCACCCGCTTCATGTGCGAATCAGAGATCGTGAGAACGCCGGTATTCGCGAGTGTGGCGTCTCCCGAAACTGCTTTCTCGCCACCAGCGCCACCGTCCTGCCCGATAACGATAGACCCGTCAGTAATCCCCATCTTGGCAGGTGTGACTGCTTTCGCGGCTATGGTAAGCGCACCAGTGTTAGCGAGTGTAGCATCACCTGAAATTGCCTTCTCACCGCCTGCGCCGCCGGATTGACCGACCATGACGTAGGTATCGGTGAGTGCAATCATCGACCCTTCAACGGCTTTCGCAGCTATGGTAAGCTCACCGTCACGGTCCATTGTAGCGTCACCGCTCATCTGGACTTCCTGGGCGGCACCGGTCGCGGCACCTGTCAGGAAATAGCCGTCAGTGAGCGCGATGTTGGCATAATCAACTTTCTTGGCGCCGATTGTAACGAACCCTGCTGTTGAGATCGTCGCGTCACCGGACAACTCGTAAGCTGCAGCCGCTCCGCCGGACTGCCCGATAAGAACCTTACCTTCAGCCAGTGCGACCATACTCTCTTCTACTGCCTTCGCGGCGATTGTTATGGCTCCTGTAGACGCGATAGTAGCGTCACCGCTCATAGCTTTAGCTGCGCCAGCGCCGCCAGATTGACCGACCACGATATAGTTCTCCGTGACGGCCATCATTGCGGGTTCAACGGCTTTCGCGGCTATGGTAAGCTCACCGGTGTTAGCGAGTGTCGCGTCGCCGGACATTGTAACCGCAGCGGCAGCACCTTCACCGTCACCAACCCAGATCTTGCCGTCTGCAAGTGAAGCGCCTTCACCACCGGCACCGAGACTTTCTATCTCGGTATCGATCAGCCCGAGCTCGTAACAAACCTTCTGAGAAAGAGAACCTTTTTTCTTAGCAAATGCCCCTGCTTCCGGGGCTGTGTATGACATGTTTTACCTCCTGATATTTTGGTTTAGTTTTTCGTGTATCCTACTCCCTGGTTTTGGTCCGGTACTGGAGCAGTCCCGGAAAAAGGTAGGGGGTTTTTTAGGGTTAGATCCCGTTATCGTAGAGCGCGGCGTAGGGTTCAGTCACAACGACCTTATCCTCAACCCAGAACCGGAGTATCTGGTCATGTGAAGACCGCTCTTCCCACGTATCGAAATGGAACCCGATATTGTCAGCAGTTACCCGCTTGCGCTGGCCGTCAACCACAGTATCATACTGGACGTTGACCGTGCTGAATTTCGGGTCGATATAGTAGTGGAGCTCGGCGCTCGGGTTGTTCCGGTCAAGACCAAGAGCATACCCTTCAGACAGGCCGGACTTACATTTCAGCACGTCCGCGTCGATTACCGGGATACGCATCCGGTCCTTCGTCACAACCGGCACACCGTAGATGTCACGCTGTTTGGTGCCGTCGATGTCTACACCGGTGAGATACTTCTTCAGCTCGTACCAGTTGGTCTTGTGGACCAGCACGTCGGTGAGCGCGTAGGTGTATCCTTCACGTTCCATCTGCTCTTCGAGTGCGACCAAGTCATCCACGGGTGTCGCGGATGCGCTGTCCCACGTATCCGTCGGTGTCCAGGTGGGGGTTGTCGCCCCGGCAGTGATCACGGTGATGATGTCGGTGTGGACCCAATAGGCCATCCAGTATCCGGCGAAGTCGTAGGCACGCTGGATCTCGCTGACACCTTTCGGCTCGTCCCGGATCGTCTTCCGCTTGATCCTGATCTGGAACCCGCGGCTTTCGGTCATGCCGGTGGTGTAGTTCGGTCGGCTGAGATCGACTTCGGGGAAGTCACCGCCGATGCTTGCATGGGCAGGCGTCTCGCGTTTCGTGTCGCTGGCTTTCCCGGTGCTGTCGTAGCTGTAGGTGAACGCGTCCTTATCGTCCTTCACCGGTCGGACGAACTGTGTCGCCCACAGGTAAGGTTCGGCCTTCTCGTAGAGCAGCCGGAGTGCGGTGCCCTGTCTCAGGTAGAAATCTGTAGTTCCTTCAAGTGGCATAAGTCATCAGGCCCCCGTGACGGCGTATAATAGTCCTGTGAGCAGAACCAACGCGGAATAAGTGTTGCCGTCAGATCCTGCCGCTACGTAATGCAGCGGTATCCCGCCAACACCGTTAGCCGAATCGGAATCGAAGTAGTATCCCCTGTTGCCGGACGTGTATGCCGACGCCATGTTGAAGTTCAGTGTGGTCATGACACCGGGCACACAAGCGTTCGCGCCGTTCTGCATGATCTGGGCTTTCACGACCCTGCCGGGGATATGGATCTCGACAAGAGCCGTCCGGTAATAGTGACCGGTCAACCGTTCTGCAAGGGTATCACAGTCTGCATCCGTAGCGGACGCGAACTTGTGAAGTTTCGGTGTGCTCACGATCTGCCCGAT
>JBBACV010000230.1:0-2753 GCA_041656835.1 Acholeplasmataceae bacterium
CCTGCCCCAATGCCCCCAGGGCGGGTATGAGCCGCATCAGTTTGTCCGTCTTTGGGCCTGGAGGCACGAATAGTCATCTACTATCTCTTTCCGGTGATCGCCCGGTATAGTCCCCGGATACCATTCTCAATCAAGGCAGTGAAACCCATTGTCGTGCCTATCATCAGGCCGTTCTGGATCGCGCTGTCAGTCACCTGGACCCCGGTATTCGCAAGGGCTACCCCTACACCTACACCGATGATCACGGTACCGCCGAACTTCACCATGTCGAACGGTTCGGGGTTTTCGCCTTCGCGTTTCTTGAAATAGGCTGCACCGCCGTATATCGCCCCGGCTGCCGCGCCTATCGCTATGTCTGCAAGTATGATCTCTGTCATTGTGTTTCACGTCCGGACGGTTCATAGCTCGAGCTAATCATCACCGTCACCGTCACCGTCTCCATTTCGCGAGCATCTCTGCTATCTTCTTGAGCAGTTCAACAAGCCAGCCGGGTTGCGTTGGGGCTGGGGCGTCAAACTCGAAGTCTATCCTAACCTCGTCAACGTCACTGCCAACCTCAATTATCTGGTTAATCGTTTTTCCGGTGGATTTCTCCATCGCACCGACGGCATACCCCATGTCCTTCTCGACCATTGCGGTTGCGGGCTGGCCTGCAAGGTCCTCTCCGTCAAGCCAGAAGGTCGCCGGGACGTTGGCGTCCAGGATGATCCGTGCGTATTTCTCACGGGCGATCTTGACCTCGGACTTATCCAGGCTGACGAACCCAGGCCCGGCGTTCTCCTTGTAGTATGCTTCGTCTATCCACGTTATTTGCGGGACTGCGTCGCCCCAGGAGTTCCAGCACCCGATCCACCGGCGGTCCCAATCGACCGCGATCCACGGCAACGCATGAGATCCCGCCTTCTCCCGGCCGGGATGAACCCGCCATAAGCCGTCACTCGTCGGGTTCATGTAGTCATACTCAACATTGATCGGCATCAGGACGCAATGGGCGTGGTTCTGGTCGATGGCGTCCATGACACTCTGAAAAGTCGTAACGGTGGCATACCCGTCGATCTTATGATCTGCTGCCAGTGGTTCCAACTCTTCTTGCGTGAGCGGGTAGAACTTGGGTGCACAGAACACAGACTTGGATGTAAGACAGCGTTCCCAGGTGACAGCCCCCCATTTCTTGAGTGCTTTTACGGCGGCAGAACAGAACGAGCCGGACGGATAGGTGACGTTCCCGATGATGCGAGAAGTCTCATAGATATATTGCGGGCTGAAAATTGTGTGATACCACTTGTCGTAGACGAGCTTGCACCCGATGTCTTCTTCCTGGTCGGGTTTCGCGTCTGCAATTTCCGCATCTGTGGGATAATCGCCGGTCAGTGCGAGATAATTTGATTGTGCGAAGATGGCGGACGCATGGCCGACACATGTTCCCCGGTCCCCTTGCGCCCACAGTTTCGGAAAATATTTCTTGAAGGGGGAATAGAATCTGCCGGTCTTCTGTTCTTTCGCCCCTTTCTGGATGGTTTCGTATTCATAGTATCCCGGTTGCGGTTCCCGGTCTGCCGCCTTCATCGGCGGTTCAAGATACCTTTTCGGCCAGTATTTTCCTTCAGGCAACCGGCGCAACCAACCTTCTACGATAAGGCCCACGAGCTCTTCTTCGAGTGTCGTGCTTGGATACGCCGTGTATATCTCGCCGAATGTCAGCGGTCTGCCAGCGTCCTTAATTATCCGGAAAATAGGTGAATGTGTCATCCTTCCACTACCAGCGACGTGAACGAATATCCGCCAGAGACTGTTGACAGGCCTACCCACCGTGACCGGATCGATACGTCTGATGAGTAGTCGCGGGTGACGGTCTGGTTGACTATATCGGCGGTGCCGTATATCTGGTTCGTCCGGTAACTGGTGCGGAACACTCCGGCGATACCGGCAGGGCCGTCCGGCAGGTTGGTAGTAAACTCATATTCAAGTCCGGTCCCGATCTCCGGCATGGCGTTGGCAGTCAGTGACGAGGCAAACCCGCCGGACGTCAATACCGCGCTGGTTGATCCGGTGACGTCTTCGCAGGTGTCCGGGCCTAACCGGGACATATAAAATGAATCTTCCATAGCTGCGCCGTTGCCGGTGAACTGGAGTAGTTTGGTTGTGCCGGTGTTCGATGCCGGGCCGATACCGGCAACGTCAGACGCGAACGCGAACGCGGTATCCCCATGAGACGCTGATAATGCAAAGTTGTTGCTGGATATTGTGCCGCCGCCCTGGTATGTACTCATCGACCTTACAGACATGGACCCGGTACAGACGCCTTGCATGGTGACGCCGTTCTCCGTCGATACAAGTTCCTGTGGTTTGTCAGGATCAAAAAACGGGCAGAGATCATCTATTGGCGATGCCGCTGACGCTGCCCCCATAAAAACCAGCAGTGTCATGAAAACAACTGCTAACCTTAGCATAGATACGTATCAGGGTGCACCCTTATAAAGTTTTACAATGTGCAACAGTGTTGCACGAAGAGTGAGCTGTCAAGGATTCCTTTACAGTTGCCGGAGATGTCAGGTTGCTATTTGGATCGGAGATTGATAATGAAGTAGTCTAATCAAGAGTATATAAAAGAAATGTTGGTTGGGTATACATCTATCGAAGGGATGTATATGTAGAGAGCGGTTGATTTTCCCTCGTTCTTTTTGCTGTTTTCTTGTATCCTTTTGGATGAGCTTTTAAATGGCAATCGTGGCAAAGAGTAATTAAATTTGATA
>JBBACV010000231.1:0-2742 GCA_041656835.1 Acholeplasmataceae bacterium
AGTTACTGGCAGATCCGCCAATACCCAAGAAGACACTGGACGAATACATCCACGTATCACTCTCGGATGACGGGTTTGTAACCTGTCCTGAGCTGGGGCTTACAAAAGCGCCATGTGAGGAACTTGAGATCGCATTGCATCTCAACCAGAAACTCTATGACCAGCTACTTGGGTTATTTGCAGTCCAGAAGATAAAAGCTTTTGGTGAATAGCAATGAGCATAAGCGCAGACGATTTGATGGCGGCACTCAAGCAGCAGAATGTTACGGTAGCCAAAGGCAGGCATACAGAATATCTCAAGAAGATGCTGCTGGGGCCGATAGGAAAGACGCTGGGTATAAACAAGACAGAAGTGTACGACACGATAAGACGTGCTGCACCAGGAGATTCAGTGGACATGCTGGCCGATATGGCAGGCGTGCCTGACTCGCTGTTCTTCAGGTATTTTGCAAGCATAGACGTAAGGCACGTATTTCTAAACATTAAGGCAACGCCTGTGTGGAAGGAATTCCTTGCCCTGTCGGATGAGCATGGACTTGCTGTTGCCATGGTGTTCAATGCAGGCGAACAGACGTTGGTTATAACCAACAAGCCGGTGGCATTACACCCAGGGCAGAGCGCATTGTTGGTACACGCGGAACGACCCTATCCTAACGCCTATGTTCTGGTAGATGGTCTAAAAGGTCTAAACATATAGAAAGGAAGCATATGAGTAACAAAGTGACGGTTATGCCCGACAAAAAGGCTTTTAAATCCTTTGCTGATTTCAAAGACTTAGCATCATTCGGTAAATATTATAAGGAGGTAGAGGCAGACCTCAATTCTTCGAGAACCAAGGCATTCACGGTATTCCACGAACTGGAAGTATCCGCGTATATGGCTTCGTGGCATCTGGGCGGCATCATAGTGCAGTTCATGAACCCAGGCGGTAGGAAGGTCGGTGCATCTGCTGAAGAGATAGCCAAGGCCACAGGCATAAGCAAGACAACTGTGTACGAGCAGAAGTCGCTATATCAAAACATGACGCTTGAGGAAGTCCGCACCTTTGCGGAAAAGCAGATTTACAAGAAGCTGCTTTACGCGACGGCACATCTTTCAGAGGAAGAAAAGAAAAAGGTCATGCAGCTGGTACTCAGCACCAAGGTTGACAAGGGCGATACGGACGCATGCCTAGAACTCAATGCACAGTTGAAGGCTCTATTGTCCCCAGCACAGCCGGGATTACCGGAAGGCATACCTGCAGGGCAGCCGAATACTGAAGAGAGTCCCAAAAGCCCTGCGGCATCAACATCTGATGGCAGCAGTAAGAAGGACGACAACATCCCGACCAACATGTCCAAAGCCCGTACGGAACTGCGTGCAATGCAGTCAAAGCTAGAGAAACTTAAATGCCTGGACGTTCTGGATGCAGTGGACGACTGCCACATCCCTGCGACACAGGAGGGCGATAAGGTGCTTGCCAAGTACATGGAAAAAACCATAGAGCAGGCATCCGATACGCTCAAAGAACTCAAGACCGTCTATGCGGACATGGGCAAGCTCATTAACGTCATATCAGCATTCCTGCTCAGCAGTGAAGGTGAAGTGGACGAAGATGAAGAACTGCCAGATGATCCGGGTGCTGGTCATGCTACTAAAAAAGGCAAATGAAGATAAGATCAAGCTTTTTTGCGCAGAGTTGAAAAAGGTGTTCTTCAAAGACAACGACGTAATAGCGCTGGACACCATAAGATATCAGGAGCTGCTAGGGATTTTCGCCCGGCAGCTTTCTGTGTCTGTGGAGGCGCTGAACAGAACGCTCAACGATCTGCACACCGAAGAACTTGATCTGAACGTGTTGCTCAACAAATACAGGAATTGCCTATATAATCTGGACTTCCTGTCAGAGGGTATGCCGGTTCCTGCCTGGACGGGAGAGCCGATAGAGACGCACATCTATTGCAGGTACGTGTCTTTTGTGGCCGCAAATCCAGTTAAACATCAACGGGCCGGCGTTGCGGTAAACTTCTTTTGCATGGATGGCCTGCTTGCAGGTGCGGCGACAACTACAATACTGCCGGCATCATTCATACAGGTAATACTGCGTAAATACGCCGGCTTGCCAAGGCATACCGAAATTAACTTCAAAGAACTTGTCGGATGCCTTCTCAAAACCAAACTTGCCAAGGTAGGCGGCAAAGTGCGAATAACAAGCCTGTCAGTGGACACGGCAGTGCGAACCAATAACAAGAAACTTTACAAAGACCGCAGGGATATACATCGTTGTAATACGCCTGGGATATCCTGCGCCATTTGCAGAAAAACAAGAAAGGAATGCAGACTGTCATGTCAATAGGAAAAAGACCCAATATATTGAGAGTAAAACTGCCTGGTGGTTCGCGTATGTACGATACCGACGCAGATATACGACGAATAATGCGTCCGCTGCTGTTCGGTATCTGGCAGAGCATATTCGATGCAAACCCTGATAACGCTACCCAGGCCAAACTGCAGAAACTGGAACAACTCTGCGGTGAGTTCCATAGGTCGGCATACACTGAAGAACCGTTGGAGGTATCCGTAAAGAAGCTGCTTAAACAGATGCATCAAAGCGATCCTATGTTTGTAGCAGACTTTCTTGAGCGGTTCTTTATCACCATAATGGCCTATCATAATGGCAATATCAGGCTGTCACAGACAGATCCTGAGTTCTCAGAAACTGAGTATGCGTCATTCGCAGAACAACTGGGGGTTCTCAGTGCG
>JBBACV010000232.1:0-2739 GCA_041656835.1 Acholeplasmataceae bacterium
TATTTGGGTTGAAGTTGACACCATTGCTGGTAGCGGTGACACGACTATCTATCTCTATTACGGCAACGCGAGTGCAAGTGCTGTAAGCAGTGGCGATGACACTTTTGACTTCTTTGATGATTTCACCGGTTCTTCGCTTTCGGGAGATTGGGGTACAGCAAATGCTAATGTTGTTGTTGCCGAATCCGTTGCCAAATTAAACCCCTCGGGGAGTACAAATACTGGTGAGTTGTACACTATTTCCGAAACCGTATCGCTAAACGAAAAACTTACTGTTAAGTTGAAATCAAAACATTTCAATACAGGGTCTTATCGTGAAGGGATATTGGCACCATACGGTGCATCTGGGCGATGTTTTGCTTATTTTGATGATCCTGATTCTGGGTATCGTGCAAACTATTTTTGTTGGGATGGTGCATCTATTGGTACACCTTCATCAATACAAGGATGGAGCGCCGATACATGGCACGTTCTGTCTGCAAAATATGGGGCAACGAGTGTCCTTTGGCAAATTGATGGTGCTAACGATGTTACGGTATCAGATAAATATAATGACGATACAAGTATTATAAAGTTCTGGACGCGCTATTCAACATCCGCCGAAATTCAAATTGATTGGATTTTTATAGCGAAATACGCCGCCACCGAACCCACTCACGGCGCATGGGGTAGTGAAGAAAAACTCTCATGTACACAAACAATCATAGGAAAGTACAATCTTGGGGAGTACGTCTCTCAACAGGTTGTTGGAAAATACAACGTTAATGTAATCTCTTCAATAACAGGGAAATATAGTAACGGTAGTGTTGCATCATCTTCTCTAACTGGCAAGTATACAACATTCATCTGTTCATCTATACTCGGTAAATACAACAGTGTTGGTTTGGATTCATCTCTATCAAGCACATATAATATATTACATCCAGTTCACTCCAATTTTGTTGTCGAGTTGTTTGATCCTGTGTTCACAGCTGGTCAGTTCACTAACCTGAAAGTTAACCGTGGTGAGAACCAGATCGATACCTGTGAAGTACAGTTCGTCAACCCGTCCGCTGCGAACCAGTCATACATCCGGTACA
Organism: Acholeplasmataceae bacterium; assembly: GCA_041656835.1. Classification (GTDB taxonomy): domain Bacteria; phylum Bacillota_I; class Bacilli_A; order Acholeplasmatales; family Acholeplasmataceae; genus Acholeplasma. The sequence goes on from JBBACV010000232.1 coordinate 1,080, forward strand.
ATGCACCTATACGGTTAAGAGTTAATGATAAACTGGTATTCTCAGGGAACATTAAACGGATTGAAAAAGATGAGAATATTAACGTATGGTCGGTATTTGGTGAAGGTGGTGCAGCAGAACTCCGCGATCTGTCTGTCGCTACTACTATCAACTACCAAAATACACAACCATATTACATTATTTACGATCTGTTACCCGCAACCAACTGGACGATTATAACTCATTCTGGTTTTGGCGACTATATAGATTACCAAGTAACTCCTGGTGGCGTGTTAGATCATGTCGATAATGTCTGTAAGATGACGGGGTGGGGATACACTACAAGACAACACGCACAGTACACTTACATTAACGGTATCTCTGGTAACGATATAACGCTTGATTACACCCCGACACCCGACGGGTATTGGGACGATCGGTACGGCGTCATGAACACTGGCGCTTCTGCTAACTACGGGTTCACGATAACGTCGCATACAGGTGACACGATAACCGTAGACTCTGTACCGGCAAGCGCCGCTGTCGGCGACCAGATGGTGCTGTACGGTAAATACTGGTTAGATGTAGGTACGCGGATAGGCTCAAACACTACAGGCACAGTTGCACATTACGTCATGAATGAGAACTGTGTATGGTTGAATAAGAAAGAGAATGTAGACGCAATTGTTACGTCTGTTGTGGCAAGAGGAATCAACTCGGAGATGGCTAACGAAACGTCTTGGGCTACCGCATGTACTGGCAACTACACCAAACTGTTAATGAGCGAATCTTTCTTATCTCTTCCTGCGACATCTGGAGCAACAATGTTGTACCTTGACGACACAACATTCTATCCAGCTACAGGAAGAGTTCAGATATCAGACGAGAAAATAGATTATACAAACAAAGGTGCGACATACCTGTATGTGGGATCGATAACGAATCGTGGAGTGGATTCGACAGCCCCGGCAGCGCATTATCCTTACGACGACGTTCTTTTTATAACTTCGATGGACTTTGAAGACCTTTCGGCGTTCCCGACAAGTTCCAGTACGATCGTTATAGGGAAAGAACGGATAGAGTATGATACTATCTCAGGAAATATAGCATATACATTAACACGGGGATCGGGAGGATCAGACGCATACAGGCACAGTTATGGAGTTTATGGGTTCGATGGAACGTACTCTGATTCATCACCTGAAACCAACAGTCCTGTCCATCTTTACGGTATACGTAGGAAAGTTGTAAACGCCGTTGGTGCTACAACACAAGACGCTTTAGACAAACGCGCTCAGCACGTCCTGTTCGAGAACGACGATAACATAGTGTATGGCGACTTCACTCTATTATCAACCGACTTCTGGGACGAGATCCGACCAGGAGACTACTTCAAGTTCACTGACACTAACAGTAACGATTACGAGTGGAAGATAGTCAGCGTAGACTATGACCAGTTCCGACCAATAACGATCCATTTCGGTAGACACGACGAGTACATTCTTGAAGATATTGCTAATATTGAAGTGGTAAACGAAACCGCGCGAGAAAAGAATGACAACGTAGTTACAGCAACCATATCAGAATTATCAGAAGACGCGGCATGGGGCAAAGTAACATTTGAAGATGGGACTGAAGACTGGATTGAGCTTACATGAGTTATAATGTTAGTGATAAAATA
>JBBACV010000233.1:0-2712 GCA_041656835.1 Acholeplasmataceae bacterium
ATGAGGCTATACCGTCTTCGGCATTGGCCGCGCCTTCTTCCATCCCTTCTTCGGTGGCGATACCGAGCTTTTCTTTGGCATTCGTGGAAACGCGATCCCAGAAGCCCGCCAAATCGCCCAGAAGAGAGGACGCGCCTTCGGCCACCCCGCCTAGCCCGATCTTGTTGAGCCCCTGGCTGGCAAGCGATCCCAGTGCATTGACGGCCCCCGATACCGCCGTGGGGATGGCGTTCGCTAGGCCATCCACGATATCCCCGAAAATGTCTCCCCAGAAGGCGCCGACCTCGGACAGCTTGCTCTTGATGCTGTCCAAAGCGCCCGCGAGTGCTTGGAACTGAGAGGAACTGGTGACTGTGGCTATGATTTCTTCCTTGAAGGCTTCGACGTATGCCTTGCCGGTTCTGAAGGCAGTGTTTAGGGCGCTGGTGCCCGACACCAGGACACTCAGGTTCATACCGCCCATGGTGCCGATCATGCCCGTGACTTGGCTTATTCCTGTGATGAGAGGAGATAGCCCTGCTGTCATGGGCTCCCACAGGTTCTCGCCTATCTGCCGGATGCTATTGAGCGATCCAGCCATGGAATTGATAACCGGCGTGATGGCGGCATTGATCGGCCCGCCGATATCCTTCAGGATGGCGTTGAATGAATTCTTCAAGACCTGGACCGAGGACTTCATGTTGTCCGCGCCAGCGGTGAAAGAGTCACCTATGGACTCTCCTTTCTTCCCGGCCTCTACCGTGTCCTCGATGGACTGCCGCCATTCGTCCGTATGGCCAACCATCTTGACCAAAGAGTCCATGCCATATGAGCCGCCCAGGGTCTTTGCGGTGGTCAGGAGCTTTTCAGCAGGCAGGCCTTCCAGGGCGGAGCCGATCCTCAGGATGGTGTCGGATGGATCGGTGCTCATGGCCTGCATGAACTCCTCGGTAGATACCCCCAGGAGGGCAGCGGCTTCAGCCTGAGACTTTTCGTTAGTGGTGAGCTGGTTTAGCAGGGCGTCAAATGAGCCTGCAGCCCGCTCAGCTGATGGGAACACGGAGCTGAGCATCCCGCCCCAGCCAGCCACTTCATAGGCACCAGCCCCGAGGGAAGACATTGAGCCCGCGACTCTGGTCGAGAAGTCGAGGACGTCTTTCTCGGTAGCGTTGAAATTGTTCCCTACATAATCCACTGCAGACCCAAACTGCCTGGCGAACTCCGATGAGTCTTGGACTCCTTCTGGCAGGCTCTTGAGCTGGCCCTTGATCTTCCCGATGGCGACAGCTGCCTCTTCTGCAGGCATGTCGAAGGCAGAGCCCATCTGGAGGGCTACTTCGGTAAAACCCGCAATCGAAGATTTCTCAATTCCAAGAGAACCAGCGGCAGCAGCAACTTTCTGTATTTCGGCAACTGTCGTAGGCATCCGGGAATAGATGTTTGTGAGGTCTGCATCCAGTTCCTTGAAGGCCTCGGACCCCTTCTCTATGCCGGTGGTCTTGGAAATCTGGGCCATCCCAGCTTCCCATTCCATAGCGGCACGGGATGAGGCTGCACCAAGAGCTCCTGCAGCAGCTACGCCAGCTACAGCAGCGATGCCTACCGGCCCCATGGCCAGAGCAGTGCTGCCCGCGATGTTCCCGAGAGCCCCCAGGGGTGCGGTGACTCCCTGGACCAGATCGGCGCCGATGCTCATCCCGGCTTGCTTCCAGTTCTTGCCGGAAAGGGCACCAGATATGCCGCCGCTCATCTGGCCGCGTAGGTTCTGCTCGATCCCAGCTACGCCAGCGGACGCGTCTTGTTTTGCTTTGGCGAGCCCGGCCTGGAGCCTGGAGTCGTCAGCATCTATGATTAGAGTCGCTCTGCCTACCTCAGTCATTGAACCTCAGATTTATCTATGTGGAGTTCGAAAATGGCGATCATGAAAAAAGTGATAGCATTCCTACTGGTGCTCGGCTTCCTGGTGGGAGCCGCGCAAGCAAGAACTCCAGAACCAGGTGATTATGTGCGCGTGAGCGGCGTTATGACTAGTGCTTCCTTCAGCTATGAGGGAATAATCACCGACATAAAAGATGGCCTGATCTGCCTGAATTGTTCCCGTATGAGCGGAATCTATTCAGGCGAGGCACACGACATCGATAGAGAATATCCCTTCGATGTCTGCATAGGATCTGGCACTATAGTCAGCCTGGTTTGGCTGGTGGATTAGGCGGCCCGCCCTCGCCTACATCCTTCATCATCTGGATGTGGTCGTCTAGGGAGGGCTTTCGGTCCTTTGGCTGACATCCAGGAACGACATAGAACTCCCGGAACGGCGGCAGGCCCTCGTTGAACCACTTTGCCACTCCGACCGCGGCCGAATATCCGGCGAACGCTGCCAGCCTGTCTTGCCTGGCGTCTTCTTTCTTCTTATGTTCTGCCAGAGCATTCAGCTCATTGGCCGTGAGGCTGAGAAAAGCGTCCGGTGACAGCCCCAGCTCGACCAGTCCTATTCTTGTGGCTTGTTGCCAGAAATTTTCTGAAGATTCTGAATCTTCTTCCGGTCGTCCGCCAGCTCCAGCCGGGCTACTTCCAGCTTGGCATCGGCCTTTTCCTTGTTGATCCGGTTGATTTCTGCCTCTCTGGCCATATTTTCCAGCCAGACCGCAACCAAAGAAGGGTCGTTCACCACCAGATAGCTATGATAGATTTTCTGTTGCAAGCTCTCCAGGCTGCCGCCCCGGTCGAGATAGC
>JBBACV010000234.1:0-2703 GCA_041656835.1 Acholeplasmataceae bacterium
ATGTATATATTAGGAGAAAAAAATGAAAAAAATATTTACATTGTTTGCGTTAGTATTAATTACTGTCGCACTAAGTGCTTGTTGGCCAGCTGAGGTCTCAGTTGAAACCAATTTTAATATGGATGGTTCAGGTACTAGAACAATCGTCATCGACATTATGGATGATACCTTATCAGAAGACCCAATTCCTAATCCTGAAGATCCTGATGGTGATAAAGATAAAGGTGCTGTTTTAAATGATGTTCATGTTACTGGTGGTATTTTAGCAATTCAAACATGGTTAGAAGAAAATGCCCCTGATTTTATTACCGTACATGATCCAAAAGTTGATGGATATCACCGTTTCTTTAAGATGTCTTATACGTTTAAAAACTTTGATGACTTCTTAGATAAATATAAAACTTTAGTTAATTTATCACCAACCATATCATGGGATGACTTTAGTGATGATGAACTTCCAAGTTTAAAAGTAACTGGTACTTTTAAAAAGAGTGCTACTTATTCTGAATCAAGAGATTTATTAATGGCTTCACTAGATTGGGCTGTTGATGGTATTTGGAATGATATTTACGATGAAGCAGATTTAGCCGGCTTTGTTGAAAAAGAAAATATCTGGGCCTTAGCCGGAGTTAAAATAACTTTAGGTAAAAATACTTTTAATGAAGAAAGTTATTATGATGAAGAACTACCTGATGGTGATGAAGGAGATATGGGTAAAATTGTTTATGTTGAATCAGAAACCTTTACTTTAAAAGGTGAACAAATCGATCCCGTTATGACTGGAGTAACTATTGGTGGTGGGATAGTTCTATTAGCTTTAATTACAGTCGGATTAGTCTTTATCTTTAAAAAAAGAGTATAGTAAAGGGAAATTATGAAAGAAGGCTTTAAAGAGTTTTATCAAAAGTTAACCGATGTATTATATGTTCATGTCTTATGGCTTTTAACAAGCTTTTTAGGCCTTCTTATTACTTTTGGTGCGGCAACAACCGCACTATTTAAAGTTATGTTTCAAATCTTAAAAAAAGATGAACCAACTTATGTTTCAAAACTATTTTTTGAAACATTTAAAAAAGATTTTATTGAATCCACTTTAGTTTGGATTTTAATCATCTTTTTTGCAATCCCATTAACATTGATGACAAATTATGCATTTTTAAATAATAATGGTTTTTTAATGGTAATAAGTGTTGTTGCTATATATCAATTAGCATTATTTGTCATTTATGCCTTTCCGGTGATTGCAGTTTTTAAATCAAAATCAATTTTAGAAACTATCAAAAATACTTTATTACTACTTAATGTTAATTTAATTACTAATCTAAAAGTTTTAGGTAGTTTTGCGGTAATAATCTTAGGCTATATTTATTTAAGTGAAATTATCCTAATTTTAATATTGCCAACATATGGATTTTTAATTGCTTTTCATCTAAAAGCTGCATTCATTCCATATATAAATAAATTAAAAAACAATGATAAAGGAGAAGAGTAAAATGAAATATTTAAATTTTAAATCAAATTATAATAAAAATCCAATTATTAAAATATCAGATGATAAAAAATTAATGGTGGATGTTAATGAAATAGTAACGGAACTTAAAAAAATTAATCAAGGGGTGATTGCTTTTGAGACATATCCTGGCGTTAATTTAGAAGTTTTAAAAAATAATATCTTAACTAAACTAAATCCTAATCTCTTAATAAATGTTGAAGAATTTGCAAAAACTGAAGATGAATTAAATGAAATGCTTTCATATAATCTAACGGATGATCGTGTTTTTGGAATTTATTCTCATCATAAGATTAATGATTTTTATCATGAAAAAGATATTTTGAATATCAATAATATTATTAAAAACCAAAAATTAGTTATTCTTTATGGCTTTGGTGCTAGTTTGTTTAACTATGATTATATAAATCATGTTTCAATTACGAGATGGGAAATCCAGTTAAGATTTAGAAAAGGTTATCCAAATTTTAGAAGTACTAATTATGATGAGGATAATCTTCGTAAATATAAAAGAGGGTTTTTCGTTGAATGGCGAGTTGCTGACCGGATTAAAGATAATATTAAAGATAAAATGAGTTATGTAATTGACTATAATGACTTAGAAAAACCTGTTATGATTGATAAAAAAACTTATTTAAGTAGTTTAAAAGAAGTAACTAAAAGACCTTTTAGAATGGTTCCTTATTTTGATCCAGGTGTTTGGGGTGGACAGTGGATGAAAGAAGTATGTAACTTAGACCCTAAAAAAGAAAACTACGCTTGGAGTTTTGACGGTGTTCCTGAAGAAAACTCAATTAAACTAGGCTTTGGCAAAGAAACAATTGAACTACCAACTCAAGATGTTGTCCAGTTTTTCCCAAGAGATTTAATGGGTGATAAAGTCCATGCAAGATTTGGAAAAATGTATCCGATTAGATTTGACCTACTTGATACCATGGAAGGCGGTAATTTATCGCTTCAAGTTCATCCTTTACAAGAATATATCTTTGATAATTTTGGCATGACATATACTCAAGATGAATCATATTATATTTTAGATAATAAAGATGATGCGATCTGTTATTTAGGTTTTAAAGAAAATGTTGATAAAGAAGAATTTATTAATGAATTAAGTGAATCAGCCAAAGGATTAAAATCCTTTGATGCTGATAAATTCATTCATAAATTTAAAGTTAAAAAACATGATCATTACT
>JBBACV010000235.1:0-2699 GCA_041656835.1 Acholeplasmataceae bacterium
GTCTATGGTATAGGCTTATACGCCGAGAATGCTGCCGGTGACGATACGGTCTATAAAGATAATTATTTAACGGTTGCCCGGGCAGCACCGACACCGGATTTTGAAGCGGACGCCGTTGTTGGAACGGCGCCCTTAACGGTGAATTTTACCGATTTGTCGGTAGATGCGACGAGTTGGCTCTGGCAAAAGAATTCTGGTTCCGGGTGGACGAATTTTACCGACGAGACCGAGCAGAACCCGACCGAGACGTTTACTTTATCAGGGACGTATAGTATCAGGCTGGTTGCGACCAATCCGGCCGGTTCCAATGAACTGATTAAGACGGATTATATTACTGCCGGGCCTTACGTTACAGCAGATTTCGCCTGGGGGCCATCTGCCGGAGAGTCGCCTCTGACTGTCGAGTTCATAGACCAGTCTGCTGGCGACCCTGACGCTCCTGACGAGTGGCTCTGGCGGGTCTATCACAACGATGTGCTGGTTGAGTCCAACGAGAGCCAGGACTGGGAAGGTGAGTTCACTGACGAAGGATGGTACGATATTCGGCTGGACGTGGCGAAAGGGGGAGTAGAAGACACGAAACTGACAGAAGACGCCTTCTATGTCGGTCTTGATCCAGTAGCAGAGTTCTCAATGGACGGGGATGCCGGATACGCACCGTTTACGGTCTCGTTTACTGACGAGTCTCTATATGTTCCAACCGATTGGTTATGGGAGTTCGGTGACGGTATTACTTCGTCTGATGCCAGTCCGTCACATACGTATACCGAACCTGGTTACTATACGGTCACGTTAACGGTAACAAATCCATACGGAACGGATTCTATCGAGTACGAGGTTCTGGTTATGTCAGTAACCGGGCTGCCGGATGTTTATATACCCGACTACGGCGACGAGTATATCCCACCGTCGGAATGGAACGATTTACAGCCGCGAGGAACGAAATGGGTGTCAGATTATCCGTTTAAGGGGTATAACTCGTCGTTCCTGTGGTATATGAACTTCACTGATGATTCCGAGTGGGTGTTCGACAACTTCGACTCGTTCCGGATAGATATCTATGACCAGACGGACGCCACTACGGACGCCTATTCGCTTATAAAGAGCGTAGATTTACCGTTAGTCGAAAATCAGACCGTTTACGCGAATTATACGACAGTCGTTCCGACGGTCAGTGACGGGCTAAAGTTTGGTAGTGAAGCGTGGCGCCGACCATACTACCTCAGGGGCGAGATGTGGCTGACTGATTCAGAGAGCGGTTTTGAACAGGTAGTCGATATCAAGATTCAGACGCTCCACATCGCGTTACCGGCGATAACGAACTATTGGGGAAGGAACGATATTTACGAAGGGGAAGACGTTATTACGGACTTCCAGTGGATGAGCCTGGAGAACGGAATAACCGATCCGGATGTGACCGAATCTATCCGGCTGGTTATCTGTTACGGGACGGCGTATAACGATCTTGGTGTCTATGAGGCCGTATCTCCCCAGATAACTGAGAACCCGTATCGGTGGGTCGTTCCACGGGCGTATTTCGACTACGATACCGATTATACGGTCTTCCTCGAACTTGGAGACGATACTGAGACGTACTGGAGATACCTGACCGGGTACACGTTTACTCCAAGTATAGAGGCGACTGAATCAAGCCTGGTTTGGACAAATAAGGCTGGAACGGCCATTACTACGACCACAGAAGACCAGTATGCATACCTGTCGGTCGATAGCGGGTCAGCCCTCTACGATGCTACCTATTCGTCGGTTAAAGTTCTATTATACCGATACGATCCAGTAGCGGAGCGGTGGGTTCAGCGGGACGAACCGCTGAAGACGTATACGTCTTCTATTGACTCCCGGATAGACGATTCTATTGAATGGCGGGCCCAGGACGGGACGTATATCGCCCAACTGGTCGGATACGGAGGGAGTCTGACCCCGGTAGTCTTCGCCCAGTCGCCGGAACTGACGGTGAACGAGAACATCCTCTCGTTTGGTAACCTTGTTGATACAGGCGATACCTGGCTCGGATTCGGTAGCGGAGGCTCTACTGGCGGTAATGGCGGGTTTGGACTGCTCCTGTCCGTCTTTATCATCGGAATATTCTGTTTCATACCGAAACTTGTCTTCCAGCGGATGGACACGATGGTCATACTCATCTTCGGAACGCTCGGGCTTGTGCTCAGTATCGGACTGGGCCTTATACCGCTCTGGACGGTGCTTGCAGCCGTTATCCTGGCCATCTTCTATATCATGTGGGGGTCAGTCGGACTCGGGCAGATTGTCAGGGGGTATGGCTCTGGTGACGATAACGAAACGCCCCCGCCTCCGATGAAGAAAGACGCTGAAATCACGTACAGGGTCGCCGTGGATAGAGATGACATGGTACGTAAACTAAGTGCTTCGAAAGCGAAGACTCTGCTTGACAAAGGCCAGGAAGAGAAGTGGAAGAAATGAGCGACCTTGATTTCGATTCGATAGGAACACCACCGGTCAAACTGGTGGCCGTCATGATTATCCTGTATGGCATCTACCTGGTGTTTCTCGGCGAATCGTTCGCCAATTTAACAATGGGCGCTATACTGGTCAATTTACTGACGTTCGACCTCTCTACTGAACCATTTCTCATGCCGGGCATGATAGCCATCCCCATCTCGATATTCATGTTCACGTTGTCGGGATGGTTCATTCTCGGCATA
>JBBACV010000236.1:0-2696 GCA_041656835.1 Acholeplasmataceae bacterium
TAATGGTGTTTTTTTATAAGATGACTTCAATGAGTGATAAGTATTATCACCCATTAAAACAGTCTTACCTTTAGTCATTTTTTTAAAATATGTTAAATCAACAGGGTACCGCCAAGGAAGTAGGTTTCCTTTACCAATTAACCAATTAACATCCATCGCAAAGATTGCATTTATCATACAGCGACCTTCCCTTTTATTCCAGGATATGGCTTATAGTTTTCTAAAGTAAAGTCTTCGTATTTAAAATCATAAATACTTTTAACGTTTGGGTTAATTTTAAGTGTTGGTAGTTTACGTGGTTCTCTAGTTAATTGTAAATTTATTTGATCAAAATGATTACTATAAATATGAGCATCACCTATTGTATGAACAAATTCGTAAGGTTCTAAATTAGTAACTTGAGCTACCATCATTAATAATAATGCATAAGAAGCAATATTAAATGGAATTCCTAAGAAAACATCACCACTTCTTTGGTAAAGTTGAAGTGATAATTTATTATCAACAACATAAAACTGAATTAATGTATGGCAAGGTGGTAACATCATATCTTTAATTTCGGCAGGATTCCAAGCTGATAATATCATCCTTCTTGAATTAGGGTTTGCTTTAATTTCATTAATTAAATACTCTAATTGATCAACCCCATTAAAATTACGCCACTGAGATCCATAAACTGGGCCTAAATCGCCCCATTTTTTGGCAAAATCTTTATCATTAATAATTCTTTCTTTAAATTCATCCATGGTAATTTGGTCGTTAGGATTATCCTTTAAATAATTATGATAAGGCCAATCCGTCCAAATATTTACATTATGATCAACTAAATATTTTATATTAGTATCTCCATTAATAAACCATAGTAATTCATGGATAATTCCTTTAATAAAAGTTCTTTTAGTAGTTAAAAGAGGAAATCCATCATTTAAATTAAAGCGCATTTGATGTCCAAAAACAGATTTAGTACCTGTTTTAGTTCGGTCATCTTTTATTTGACCTTCATTTAATATTCTTTTAGCTAAATCTAAATATTGTTTCATTAAAAATTCTCCTCTTTTTTATTTTGCTAGTTCATATAAACTTTCAGTATAAATAATAGTCGCTAAAATCAAATCATCAATATCGATATATTCATCTTTTTGATGAATATATGTAGGTTTATTGGGAAAATGCGGACCAAAAGCGACTAAATTTTCGGTTGCTCTCGCAAATGTACCACCACCAATTGAAATTGGTTCACTAAAGTCATTAGTGTGTTTTCGGTATACATTAAGTAATGTTTTAATTAATTTTGATTTAGGGTCTTTATATAAAAGTTTTTGATGATGATTAATTAATAATTTAAAATGATTAGGAAGTAGTTTTTCGATATTTTCAAAAACATCTTTTTTATAATCAACGCCTTTAGGATATCTTAAATTTAAGACTACTTCAAATGAATTGTCCATTGTTTTTATTAATCCTAAATTAACAGTTAAAGGACCCATTTCATCATCAATATAATTAACACCTAATTTTTTACCATAGTTATCATTAGTTAAATATTTATTCATAAAATCAACTAAGTCATTATCTAAATTCAATAATTTTAGCCCCTCAAATAATAAAGAGATAGCGTTAATTCCATCATCAGGTAATGAACCATGAGCAGATTTACCATTAATAATAAACTCCAATGTATCATCTTTCTTTTTTACACTACCAGAGAAATTATTGGTTTTTAAATAATTATTTAAAGTTTTAAAATACGATTCATCATAAACTAAAACTGCAGTAGCACTTTCAGGAACCATATTTGATCTTAAGCCACCATTTACACTTAACAATTTATTATTATCATATTTACCAACTATAACAGTTGAAGTAATCCCTTTTTCAGCATAAATTAAAGGAAAATCAGCATCAGCAATAAAACCTGCAGCTGGAACTTCTGGGTGCTTTTTAAAGTAGTAATCCATACAACGCCATCCAGATTCTTCATCTAACCCTAAAATAAGTTTGATTCTGGTATTTAATTTAACACCAAGATTTTTTAAAATTTTCATGGCGTAATATACAGCCATGGTTGGACCTTTATCATCTTCACTACCACGAGCATATAATTTATTGTCAACAATTTTAGCCTCATACGGTGGATAGGTCCAGTCACTTCCGGCGGGAACAACATCTAAATGCCCAATACTTCCAATATAGTCTTTAGATTCACCATATTCTATGTGTCCAGCATATCCGTCAACATTTAAAACTTTAAAACCATCTTTTTTAGCTAGTTTTAACATAAAGTCTAAAGCTTTTTTATTACCTTCACCAAATGGAGCTCCTTCTCTATTTGGATCAAATGATGTTAATTCAGAATTAATTCTTAATAAATCTTGGGTATCCTTAATTAAATCATCTTTATATTTAAGTACTTCTTTTTTGAAATCTATCATTTTGTCATCACTCCTTAGACTATTTTATCATTTTTTATCATTTTTCTCTATCATAATATCTTTAAAAGATATATATTAAAAAAGAAAGATATCTTTAAATTATCTTTCTTTTTCTACATTAACAGTGTTAGTTAGATTACATCTACTTGCAGGCCTTCTAAGACATCAAATGTCTTATGATGTAAATCCATATCAAAGCTTAAGGAAGCTTTTCGGTCAACAATAATTCTTGCTTCTGGTAAAGCACTTTTAGCAATGATTGCA
>JBBACV010000237.1:0-2689 GCA_041656835.1 Acholeplasmataceae bacterium
AAAATCAATACTAATTACTTCATAAAATTTATCATAATCAATATTCAAATTGACATTTAAAAATTCTCTATATGATGCTTTTTCATCATATATTTTATCCAATTTTACCTTACAATAAAGCCGTATTTTTTTAAAATCTATTCTATAAAAATATGTATTAACCATCTTTTAATCCTTTCAACATTTTTTCTAATTCTTGTTGCATTTTTAAAATATCATTCATTTTCAACTCCGTTAATCCATCTATTCATAAAAACATAAAAAAACAAGGGATACTAAACTATCAACTAGTAATTAGTTTCTCTACTTTATTTTTATTTGTCAAGGTATTCACCAATATTTTCGATTTTGAATATCTTTAAAAAGGACAACAATGTTGATTAATTATTTAATTTGTCGACGGAAAGTGATATAATGTAGAAAAGATGCATGATTTCATAAATTATATAAAAACGATAATGTTCAAAGTGAGAGCAAATATATTTCTCAATGGTGCCTTATTAATCAGGGTCTTTGCAATTTGTGATTCTAGAGTTAGAAAAAAGAACGTTGATAAAATAAAAGATTAAAATATGGTTAGTCAACCAAGAGTAGACTTTCATTTCATTGCATTTTAAATTAATTATAATATAATGTAGATGTCGTTAGAGGATAATCATGAAATTATCAAAATTAATTAAAAAATATCGTCAAGACAATAATCTATCGCAAACTGATCTTGCTAATAAGCTGTATGTTTCCAAACAAGCCATCAGTAAATGGGAAACTGACAAAGGTTTACCGGATATTAGTTTATATCCAGTCTTATCAGAAATACTTAATGTAAGTATTGATGAATTAATGGGTAAAGAAAAGCCAATAGAAAAGGCTAAATCAAAAAAATTGCTTTGGATTATTTGTTCGTTAACCTTAGTTTTATGTGTTGTTTTGGCCATTACATATAAAGAAAGTAATCAAGCGGAAGCTAATCTTGAAGAACACATTCAAGAAACAGAAGAAAACTTGAATATTTCTTTACCAGAAATTAAACTATACGAATACAATGATTTTACAACATGGAAGGTTTATAATAATAGTTATCCGTCTAATATGTATTATTTTATATTTAAAGATGAAATAATAGTAGTCGATGAAAGCTGGGCAGAAAAACTTGACGATGAATTAATCGGTTATATTCCAATAAACGTTAGAGAATATACTAATACTTGTGATTATTTTAAACTATTAAATAAAACGACTGGCGATGTAAACAAAGCACCAACATTCACTGAAAAAAATGAAAAGTGTGAGTTTACTTTATATTGTCTACAAATAGTCAATAAACGCCTTATAGTAATTAATTTTAATGCGGAGGTAAAATGATGAAAAGGATTTTATGTTTATTATTTATTTTAGTGCTTTCTGTTTTCTTGACTTCTTGTGTGGTAGATAATCAAGGAGAGGAAATACCTGAAGAATTACAAGTGCTTTATCAAAATGAATTTTATTATGATGAATGTTGTTACATGCCTGGATGGTCAAGTTTATCAATTGAAGCTTATACAGATATGTTTCGAGGCATTGTTTTTGGTAAACTTGAAAACAACGGAAGTATTAAATATAAAGAAGTAGCAATTGATGAAAATTTAAGTGAATGGAGTTTTGCCTTTACGTTTAATTGTACTTTAAAAAAAGAAAATTTAGTAAAAAGATATGATGTTTATAAAGATAATCAGTTTCAACAATATACTTATTTGATTGATAAAGATAAAAATATATATTATATCAAATTGATAAAATATGAAGCCGACAGTGAATATACATTTAATGAAGGATTCTCGATTAAGGCATATTATCAACATTATGATTATGAAAATGTTGATTTAATTAATGAAACTGAAGAAGAAAGAAAAGTAACCAAAGATGAGTTCATTAATGGTATTCCTAAAATGATTGAAATCTATAATAAATCACAAAGTGAAAAACAAGAAAAGAATTATTTAGTTGACTTGTCTAAAATCTTTCCGCAATCAAAATGTGTAATTATGGCAAGTGGAGTTTTATATGATTATTATGTTGTTGGCGATAACTTGATTTATTCTGATTATTATGATTTTCAAAGTAAAAAACTATATCTTCGGCTTGCTTACTATTTAAATGGAAAGCTAGTATTAATTTGTGATAATCCAAATTATTTTGAAGAATTCATTAACGATTATTACAATGATAGTTATTATGGAATGTTTAATTCTACAGAAAATGAAAATATATTTGTCAGTATTTCCCTTGTTAAGAATAGTAGAATTCCCGTTACATTTACTGCTAATTTATATAAGGATGAATCAATTACTAAACAAATTATTGGCAGTTATACCAAAGAAGATGGATACCTAATCCTAAAACCATATGGTTTTGCCGCATTGCTTTATTTTAGAATGGAGAATAATACTTTAATATATGAAGGACAAAATATCTTTGATTCTGAAATGGAATCGATTGACATAGATATAAAAGCAGAAACAATATTGCACAGAAATAAAATTCCAATATATTTGCGAGTTCATTGAAGCTTTGATAGATATCATGATTCCGAAACAAAACGATTAGAAAATGGGGATGGGCTGCATTTAGTAAGACAGTTCCTGTACCGAAACTAAGTTATGTTATAACCCGACTTACGCAGTTGTAGTGCGAAATAATTATTAACTTT
>JBBACV010000238.1:0-2674 GCA_041656835.1 Acholeplasmataceae bacterium
AAAAATACTGGAAAAATTCAAGGGATGGAAGTTGCTCAACTTTATATCGGAAATGCCAAATCAAAGATTTTTAGAGCTAAAAAAGAATTAAAAGGATTTATCAAAGTGAACTTATTACCTAATGAAACTAAAAATGTTTTCATTCCTTTTGATGATTATACATTTAGATATTGGAATGTTAAAACTAATAAGTTTGAAGTTGAAGGAGGAGATTATGAAATTTATATTAATAAGTCCGTTAATCAAACTGAATTAAATGGTACAATAAATATCGAAGCTACGACAACAGATCTTCCTTTGCAGTCTAAAATATTACCAAGTTACTATAGTGGCGATATCAAAAATGTGTCAAGAGATGAATTCAAATCATTAACCGGATTTGATATTCCTAATCCAAATAGAGTATATATTAAGAAAAACCGAATTATGGTAGGATATAATACAACTGTTGCAGAACTACGTTATGCAAAAGGTTGGACAGGTAGATTTTTTGCCAGAATGATTCGCTTTGCTCCTAAGTTCTTAAGATTCTTTGGTAAAAAACAACTTGCTAATACAATCTATATGGGAATGTATCATCAACCTATGCGAGGGTTATCAAGAATGACCAATGGTATGGTATCATGGGGTCAACTCGATGGATTAGTTTTAATGTTTAACGGGAAATTCTTTAAAGGATTTAGACATTATTTAAAAGAAGGACGTATTAAGAAAAAGATTCGAAAACAAAACAAATAGTAATAGAGGGGAAATTAAAACATGAAGTATATTACTTTTGCGGTACCATCATATAATTCAGAAGCTTATTTACATAACGCAATTGATTCATTACTAGTTATTGGTGAGGATGCTGAAATCATTATTGTCAATGATGGCTCGACCGATAAAACTTTACAAATAGCTTTATTATACCAAAAAAAATATCCTAAAATAGTTAAGGTTATTGATAAAGAAAATGGCGGACATGGTTCAGGTGTTAATGCTGGGTTAAAAGAAGCAACCGGACTTTATTATAAGGTGGTTGATTCTGATGATTGGTTAGACAAGGAAAACATATTTCACATGTTAGATGTTATTAAAAAACATCATAAAGCTAACACTCTACCTGATTTATATTTATACGATTTTATATATGAACATGTTGAAGATAATACCACTTTTGTTAGAACATACCAAGAAAACTTTCCTCACGGAAAGATTTTTGGTTGGAATGAAGCTTTAAAGAAGTTTAAATATTCAAAAACTATCTTGATGCATGCGATGATTTTTAAAACATCTGTTTTAAAAGAAAGTAAAGTATCACTTCCACATCATACTTTTTATGTTGATAATATCTTTGCCTATACACCACTTTTTTATACAAACACGATTTATTATGAACCAAAAGTTTTATACCATTATTATATTGGTCGTGCCGATCAATCTATTCAACTTAAAAATATCGTTTCCAGATATCAACAACAAATCAAGGTGATGAATATAGTTTTAAATGTATTTAGTTATGAAGAAATTAAATCAAAACCTAAATATTTAAGACATTACTTAAAACATTTTTTATCAGCTATTATGATAATAACCCAAATGTTTACAACCGGTGAATATAGTAAAGAACGTAAAAAAGACTTAAAAAAGTTATGGAAAGATTTAAAAATATCTGACCGGAAATTATATAACTTTTTAAGATTCCGATCTTATAACACTCCTTTTAATTATATTCCTTTTAGATTAAAAGGAAAGATTATGTTAAAAGGTTATAAAATACTCGCAAATAAAGTAAAATTAGGATAAAAAATGTATGATTATTTAATTGTTGGAGCCGGTCTTTTCGGCTCAATCTTCGCTCATGAAGCAAAAAAACGTGGTAAAAAAGTTTTAGTTATTGAAAAAAAATCACATATTGGTGGCCATATTTATACTAAAAAAATGAACGATATTAATGTTCATTATTATGGTGCCCATATTTTTCACACTTCTAATAAAGAAGTTTGGGACTATGTCAATCAATTTGCTGAATTTAATAATTATATTAACTCACCCCTTGCTAATTATAAAGATGAAATATATAACTTACCTTTTAATATGAATACTTTCAATAAACTATGGGGAGTAAAAACACCTAAAGAAGCCCAAGACCATATCGAAAAACAACGTAAAGATCATTATGTTAAAGAACCTAAAAACTTAGAAGAACAAGCTATCAATTTAGTCGGTGTTGATATTTATGAAAAATTAATTAAAGGATATACTGAAAAACAATGGGGAATGAAATCAACCGAATTACCACCTTTTATTATTAAAAGGCTTCCTGTTAGATTTACTTATAACAATAATTACTTTAATGATATTTATCAAGGAATCCCTAAAGGTGGTTATACTAAATTTATTGAAAACATCTTAGAAGGTATTGAAGTTAGATTAGATTCTGATTACTTTGATAATAGAGAATACTATAATAAACTCGCTAAAAAAGTATTATTTACGGGACCTATTGATCAATTCTTTGATTATAAACTTGGTGTCTTAGATTATCGTAGTTTAAGATTTGAACATGAAACACTAAATATTCCTGATTATCAAGGTAATGCCGTTATAAATTATACAGACCCTGAAACACCATTTACACGAATCATTGAACACAAGCATTTTGAATTTAAACAAACTGATCAAACAATTA
>JBBACV010000239.1:0-2672 GCA_041656835.1 Acholeplasmataceae bacterium
TTTAATCGTAATTAAATCGTCTTTTTTAAATCCCATCTTAATAGCGACATCAAGCGATTTAATAAAACCAAATCCATATATTTCATCCATTAAACGAAAAGGATTTTCTTCTAATTTATATATAGTTAAATCTTCGTATTCTTTATAAAGTTTAGCGGCAAGTCGATTAGATATACCATAATTAAAAAGAGTAATATAAATCTCGTGAATTTTTTTATTAGTAATTAATTGTTCTTTTAGTGCCTCACTTCTTTTACGGTTTAAAATCGGAGCTAAAACTAAATGGTTTTCAATAATTTTATCGATAGCATCAATACCTAATAAATCAATGATTTTTTGGGCTGTAACTGGTCCAATACCAGTAAATTCATCAGAACTTAAAAAACTAACTAATCCCTTCTCACTTATGTCTTCAATTTGAATAAATTGAAGAACTTTAAATTGTTCACCATATTTAGTGTGGCTAATCATTTCACCTTTAAATTCATACAAAGTATCTTCATTTAGCATAGGAAAATAACCGACAATTGTTAAATCATCTTTATTTTCAGTTTCAATTTTAGCGATTGTATAGCCATTATCTTCATTTTTATATATATAGGATTTTATATATCCCTTAATTGTAGTATTCATTTAACTATATTGTCTTTTATTATCCTTATAAAATACTTCATCAATAAAACCAGAACCTATACAAACGTCACCATCATAAATTGCACACACTTGACCTGGTGTAATTGATTTAATTAATTGCGGATATGTAACGATGATTTTATCATCGTTAGTAAACTCAATAAAAACTTCTTGATCAGGTTGACGATATCTAAATTTTGCATGATATTTTCCTGGAGTTTTTTTATCTCGCCAAACTACATCAGTTAAAATTGTTTTATCAGAAAAAAGATAAGGGTGATTTTCATCGGGTTCGACATATAATGTATTAGTTTTTAAGTCTTTTCCAACAACAAACCAAGCGTTAGTTGTTTCTTTGGTTCCGCCAATTCCTAATCCTTTTCTTTGACCAATTGTATAATTCATTAGTCCTTGGTGGTCTTTTATATAAGTCCCATCCAATCTTTTCATTGGGCCTGGTTTTGCAGGTAAATAATTTGATAAAAACTCATTAAAATGACGCTCACCAATAAAACAGATCCCAGTTGAATCTTTCTTTAAAGCATTAGGAAGGTTAATTTTTTTAGCGATTTCCCTTACTTTATCTTTCGTTAAATTACCAATTGGAAATAAAACATTTTTAAGTTGATCGTTAGTTAAACCGGATAAAAAATAGGATTGATCCTTATTAGTATCTATAGCTTTGATTAATTGGGTGAGTCCATTTTTTTCATTAACTCTAGCATAATGGCCCATCGCAATATAATCAGGATTAAACTTTTTAGCATATTTAATAAAAGCTTTAAATTTAATTTCATTATTACATAATATATCAGGATTAGGAGTTCTATTTTTATTATATTCGTCGATAAAATAAGAAAAAACTAAATCCCAATATTCATGGATAAAGTCAATTTTATGAAGTTTTATACCTAAAAGATTAGCTACTTTTAAAGCATCTTGATAATCTTTTTCTTGTTCACAAGTTTCATCATATAAAGTAGGGTTTCCTTTAAAGTCCATATTAGTTGCTGAATCCCAATTACGCATAAAAACTGCTTCAACATCATAGCCTTCTTCAAGTAATAAATAGGCACTAACGGCACTATCGACCCCACCTGATAAACCTAAAATAACTTTCTTTTTCATTTCAACCTCTTTTAATCATACTTGAAAGTTTTAAATCACTTCTAGGAGATAAGGAAAAGTTTAAAACTTTCACTCCTTCTGGCATCGGGATTCGTTTAAATTGGTTTTGATAAAATAAATTTAAAAACCGGTTAACATATATTTCGCTATCTTTTTCTTTTAAAGAAAAAGTTTCTTTAATTAGCCAAATTAATTTTTCCGAACCAGCACCATTTTCTAAATGGTGGTATAAAATAAAATCATTAATTTCATATTTACCAATAATATCTTCGGTAACTTGATTTATTTTAAGTTCTGGAGATATTTTTTTATTTAAAATTTTATTTAATAAAACTTTTAAATTTGGATATTTATGATTAGCGTGGTAACTCACCATTTCTTTTATTAGTGTTTTAGGAATGCCACTATTAACATTATACATACTCATTTGATCAGCATTAAAAGTCATAAATCCTAACGCTATTTCACTCATATCACCTGTACCTAAGACAATCCCCTTATATTTATTGGCAAGATTCATTAAAACTTGGGTTCTAATTCTAGCTTGTGCATTTTCAAAAGTAGTATCTTTTTCTTGATGGTCAATGATTTTTAGATGTTCTTTTAATTCATTATCAATATCGATTAATCTTGGTTCTAAATTAAGTGATTTCATTAAATTAAGAGAGTCATTGTTAGTAGTTTCACTAGTAATATGAGTGGGAAGAGTTACCGCAATTAATTTTTTTAAATCTAAATTAAGTCTAACAAATGCTTGGTGAGCAACTAATAAAGCTAATGTACTATCAAGACCTGCTGATACACCAATTACTAAAGCTTGATTAGGAAGTGTTTTTAATTTATTAATTAAACTAATAACTTGAATTTCATTAATAAACTCTAAAGCATTTAATAAATTTATTTTAGGAATA
>JBBACV010000240.1:0-2666 GCA_041656835.1 Acholeplasmataceae bacterium
ATTTATTACTTTTCTAGCATCATCTTTTTTAGTGAGATTATAATTTTTACTTGTGATTAGTTGCTTTTTCCCGTGAGTATTAACTAATAAATTATCTCTAATATCAAATCTCTTTATTAGCTCTGAATTTATTCTTTCGATAACTTTAATATTATATTTCTTATTTATTAAAGTTGTTGAATTAAAATCATCAATTTTAAGCGATAAATCTGAGTTTTTGATTATTTCATCCCTCTTGTAGTTATCAACTAAACTAGATACTAATTTATTCCTTTCATCTATTATATTTTTACGTAACTCAGATTTTCTAGCAGATTGACTAGATATTTTTCCATTAATTTCTTTTACAATAGTATTTAGCAATTGAATCTTTCTATTTTCAAATTCCTCTTCTAGTTTCTTTTGCTCCATTTCTTTTTTAGCAAATATTAGATATTTCTCCAAAGTTATTATGTGATTACCTATAAATAAGGCATATTTTCCTTTATACCTTTTAACTTTATTTTTAAGAATTTTTATTTCATCATTTATATTTGTTATCTCGGTTATATCATCATCAACATAGGTATAATTAAGATTTTCAAATAAAGGTACTGAAAAGGTTTTTATTTTTTTTAAGTTATTCACTTCATTTATATTTGTTGCATAACTAGATATTAATGAATCAACTTCTGTTTTTGTTGTATTATACTCTTTAACTGTTTCGCAATAACTTTTAATCTTATTTATAAATTTCTGCTTTTCAATATTAAACTTTTTCTTTGCAACAAAGTCTTTTTTGAGAAGTTTGATAATCCCATAAATGTCTTTTGTATCGTTTTCAGTATAAGCAGATAATATCTTCTTGTAAAGATTTGCACCCATTGTAACATTAATCCTTTTTGGATCCAATTTAACATTTTCTTCATTATACAATTCAATGGTTGAATGTTTAGTGAAAGGATATTTATTGAGAATTTCATTTTTTGCAATTAACTCATTTTTTATTAGTTCAATCAATAAAGTTTTTCCAGAACCAGATTTGCCAATCACACAGTTGAACCCTCTATTTAGGTGTATGGTTTTATCTTGAATTCTACTTTTTTGGCTAATCGATTTAAAAACAATTTTTGAAATATAGTTGTGATTATAATTAATACTTGTATCTAGGGCGAATCTTTTTGTTGGATTAGAAGTCGAGTGTATTAAACCTTTAAATGATGGACTAGCATTCATCCGAAAAGCTCTATAATACTCGTTATATTTACTCCATTTTCTAACATCAGAAAATAGCACTCCTCCAAAATCATCCAAATTATCTTCGTTTATTTCAGATAAAAATGTTTTGATTTTCTCTAATTTCCAATTGGATGGACTATCAAAAATTCTAATAAATCCTTCACGAACTTTTTTTAAAGCTTCCTTAATATTAGCTTCTGTAGCATCTTTGAATAACCCCTTAGCTTTGTCGCCATGGGGAATAACAACCGAATCATAATCTCTAATTATGTCCACTATTTCTGTATGATTATAAATTACTTGTGGTTTCTTAATATTTGTCTGTGCGTTGATATATTTCCCAAACTGAAGATTTTTCTCTAGATTATCTTTAAAAATTATGACCATGTGTAAGGGTTTTACACCATCATCTAATACTGAATCAATCTCAATTCCAGGTAATATCTTTGTGTTTAACCTTTTACACAAATAATTTAATGTAATGAAATTAGAAATGTCAAAGATATTGTGGTTTGTGGTTGCTACTAACTTCAAATCAAAATCCAAAATAGCTTTCACAAATTGAGTATAAGTGAACTCTACATCATCGCTTTTTCCATCTCTTGTTATACCAGTTACTGTGTGCATGTGTAAATCTATTGCTATCCAATCCATTAATTCCCCTCCACTTGTAAAGAAAACATACCAAATGCTAGCCTTACTCATACATTTGGTGTCATATATAAATAAGATATCAAACTTTCATCAAAAATCAAATAGGATAATGGATTTCTAAATTTTTCATCCATAAATCACCCAAGCTGTATATACTGAAAGATAACTACAATCCATGTATCAAGTATAACACCATCTACACAGGTTGTAATGTGTCTAGCCATTTTAAGGATGTAAGTTCCTCCTGTATGTAGTTCAGTAAAATCAATACCTTGAATTCTAGGTTCACCTTTTACTGGTTAAAAGATGAGTCTTGGATATCCTTTTAAGTATTCATATAAGAACTTTGTATCTTTATCACTTGAGAAACCTAGTTCTTTTTTCTTTCGGTTAAGTTCTCTTCTAACTTCTTGATAATCAGAGTATGTTGCTGTTGTGATTGCTCTTACCACACAATCAGTTGTTTTGATGCTCTTGGGATGAGCAATAAATTCTTTAAACATTGTTTAGCACCTAAGAAATATATAAAAATTCCCTACACCAACCGCTTTACCCATAGTGTACTCCAATAAATGATTTTTATAGTTGCTTTTCAAATGCCCAAGCATCTTTAACCATATCTTCTACTGTTAACTTAGTTTCCCAATGAAGTTCATTCTTCGCTTTAGATGCATCTGCATAAACAGTAGCAAGATCCCCTGGTCTTCTTTCTACTATATCATAAGGTATTTTAATACCATTTACTCTTTCAAAGGTATGAATCAGTTCTAAAACACTTGTACCTACACCTGAAC
>JBBACV010000241.1:0-2654 GCA_041656835.1 Acholeplasmataceae bacterium
TTCAAGACAGTACCCAACATACGATGCGGTCACGGTTGCGGAATGGGTGCCGATTGCAGGGTCCATAACGTCCACACACCCGGCGGCGGCGGACGGGACAACCCAATCCCCGGCGTCAAGCGCGTTCCCTGCACCTTCACAGACTTTGACGATTGAGCCCGGCCCGTAGACGGTGAAGTAGTCCCCTGACGTTGCGCTTTCTGCGGCGATGCCCACGGGGGTGGTTGCGATAACGTCTGTATCCATTGCGATGACTGTCCAATCGACGCCGGTGGCGGCGTGACAGACGAGCTGACCGGCAAGGATAGTCCCTCCGGCTATTACGGTGAACGATGACCCGATATGTTTTGGTGCAGGGTCAAACGCTGCTGGTGTAGTTGCTGCCATTTCGGTTACACTCTCCTTGCGATCTTGTCCCGGCGGTCGAACGAGACGAACGTCTCGACTTCACCGAGTTCTTTCTCCTGTTCAGGTGCCGGTGCTGTGACGGCCGGTGCAGGCTGGTTCTCCAGCTCCTTGATCCGGGCTTCGAGCGCCTTAACCACCGTGTCATCCGGCACGGGGATCTTGGCTTCAAGCTCTTTGATCTGGGCTTCGTATCTTGCCTGAATCTCGGCTATCTTCTCTTCAAGTTCTTTGTTTTCCATTGAATCTTCCTCCTCGTTCTCTCTTGGTGTCTCATCGGGTACTGCTACTTCTGCTTCCGGCGGGCAGTCTTCCGGTTTGCCTTCCTCGTTGATCCTGCACAGTTTACAGGCGCCACGGTTGACGACTGCAAGCCCGCCGAATACTAACGATTTGGCGTCCATCTGTTTCGTTTCGGGGTTGTACACCTCGCTGCCGCCATGTTCGACGGATACAAAAGAGACGAGTTTTCTTCTCACAAGTTCGATGACATCACGGCTTTTCTGTGTGTGGCCGTGAAGTCGGATATCGCCAATAATGGCGTTATCTTCAAACCGGGGCGATATCACTTCCCCGACCTTGTCCGTTATGTCCCGCGGGGCGCCACCCAGGTGACGGCTCCACACTGTCGTATCATTCCAGTTCCCGGCATACTCTCGGAGCGTGGAAGACGGGTAATGCAACGGCGTCCCGATAGCAGAATCCGTCCACGTTCCTTCAGCGAGTAACGGCACACCTTTCACGATGAGCCCGCCTTCCTCGTCAGGAACCATAGCGTTCCGGGAAAATGGGGTTGCAAGTGCCCTGATACGTTGTTTGCTGTCCGGCTCCTCTTGCCTGGTGCCGGAATCGTGCGGAATATCAGGCATACATAGTTATTACTCGTAGTAATAAAAAGGAGTTTAGTTATTTATGAAGGCGATTATGCTGACTGTATCAGAAGGAACCCGCCTTCCTTGTCTTCAACGACCTGGATGGTGACGGTATTTTCTATTGCCTCGATTGCCGCCTCTAAAAGCGGGATGGTCTTATAATATGTTGCGACCCATTTAGTCATGTTTAGTTATTACTCGTAGTGATAAAAAAGAGTTTAGATATTCTTGGTGGCGGGTTTTTTCCGTTTCTTCGTGCTGCCTTTCCGCATGTCCGGGACGGCGGGCGGTTTCTCTGGTTCGTCTTTCACGGTGAAGTGTGCTTGCCACCATTCGCGGAATGTGTCGTATTCCAACATCTCGCGTTGTATGTCAGCCACCGTCTCTTTCCCACGGAACCCGCCATTGATGTGTGAATACGCTGTGCTCAGGTTCCGGGCGACCAGTGACGGCCATTGACCGCGGGTGTCCCAGATAAACTTATACTCTACTTTCTGAATCGGGTGTCCTTGTGTCATTTCTCGTCACCTGTTTGTATGGGGACATATGGGATCGCCTGGCTGCCACAGTGCGGGCAGATGCCAAACATAGGAAGGACGTCATAGAAAACGTGGCACCGGGGGCAGACAAAAGGCGGGGTGTACCCTGTTTCCTGCGGGCCAGGTATGATATCGATGCGTTCAGGTATCCTGCCTTTACTATCCTGATACCATGATACCGGATTGGTGTGGTCTGCCCGGAACAGGATGTTCCCGGCATCCATCTCCTGGCATATTCGAAATAAAAACCAGTCGAACACTTCACGGTAATTGATATCCATTTCAAGGTTCGCCAGGATGAACGGCACGATCCGGGTAAGGTTCTCGCGCCGCCAACCCTGTTTCTCATGGTTGAGATACTCTTTGTAAATATCAGCGATTACCGCGCGGTTCCCGGTAAGCCCGTCTAACCATTCTTCGGGAGGCGGTCGGATCAGGTGCAGGAGTTTGTAGAACAAGGCTTTCTTCGGGCCGTGGAGTGATAACTCGTCACCGTTCAACTTCTCAACATCTTGTTTACCGTTGACGTGACGGAACAGGCGGTATGGTGCGGCCATATCAGATCACCGTCCCGTTCTTTTTCATGCAGGCGTCACAGGTCCGCCCTGGTTGGTACGTTGCTTTCCATACAAGCACCAGTTTACCGTCTCTCTCTTCTGGAACCACTGTACACCGGCAGTTGGGGTGGAGTGGGGGAACTTCTCCGTGTCCAGTAGGTTCTAACCCCGCCTGTTTGTATTTTGCCATCACCCCCCTGTTTGTGGCCCGCATGGTCTCCGTGCGGACGATCCGGGTGGCGTTGTTCCTGGTCGTATCAAACCCGTCACGGAGATCGTTG
>JBBACV010000242.1:0-2653 GCA_041656835.1 Acholeplasmataceae bacterium
AATATCATTGATTTTATGAATTATCCAGAAAGAATATTTATGATTGGTAGACTTGATAAAGAAACTAGTGGTTTAATTTTATTAACAAATGATGGAGACATTGTTAATAAAATCCTAAGAGCTAATTATGAACATGAAAAAGAATATATTGTAACAGTCAATAAACCTTTAACAAAGGCATTTATTAAAGACATTGAAAAAGGTGTTACAATTTATAACCCAGTAGCAAAAAGACATCAAAAAACAGCACCCGCAAAAGCTAAAAAAATAAATAATTATACCTTTAACTTAATTATTACACAAGGTTTAAATCGTCAAATTAGAAGAATGGTCAGTGCACTAAATTATAATGTCGTTGATTTAAAAAGAATTAGAATAATTAATATTCATTTAAATGATTTAAAAGATGGTTATTACCGCTATTTAACAAAAGATGAATTATTAAAATTAAATACTATTATTAATAAAAAAATATCATAATGATATTTTTTTATTGAGTATTAATTTTTTCTTTTTTCTTAAAGTCTTTTAACATAAAATAATTGAAAACCACAAATATTACAATAATTAAAATAAATGATCCCCATAAATAATACCATTCGGGATTATAAATTACACCAGTAATTAAAAGAATTGGAAAACCGAAAAGAATTGCTGTTGAAGAACCGGTAACCAAATTATCTGCTGCGGGTGTTTCTAAGTTAGGATCAATTTCTCTTAATAATGCGATTCCGTTTGAAGCTGTCCCAGTTAAATTACCAAAAAGAGAGGCGAATGCTTCATGTTGATAATCTGGATATAATTTTTTAGTAACAAAGATTAAGTAAAAGTAAGTAAGGATTCCACCAATTGTTGTTACAATTGATAAAGTAATTAAGAAGTCTAATTTAAATAATACTTCAATATCGATTGCCATAATAGATGTTACAACCATAAAATCAAATAATACACCGGTAATTCTATTTAACATATACTCATTAGTATATTTACGGGTCATTAAACCTGATTTGCGTAAACCCTTTAATATGGTTTTAAATAACATTGCAAACAACATAGCAACAATAAAGTTAAACCCCCATATAAGGCCGCTAATATTACTTCCTGGACCAATTAATGTAGATAATCCCCACATGAATAAATAACTCACTGCATATACAACAACAATAAAGGTTACTTGAATACTCATTTTATCAATTGCTTCACTTACAGGAATTTCTTCACTTGTTTCAATCTCGTTTTCTAAAACGATTGATCCTTTTGATAATTCATGTTTTTTAACTTTATCTTCACGATATCTTTTATTTAAATAAAACACCCCCGCTACACTTGCCCATAAAAACCCAAGGGTTGCGATACTTAAACCAAATGTTTGTCCGCCTACAAAGCCACCACTAGTTTCAAATAAACCACCAATGTTATTGGCTTGTCCTGGACCTTGACCAAAACCTAATGGTAATAATATACCACTATAAGGTGTTATATTTAATAAAAAATTAGCTAGGATTATCGTAACTGTTAATCCAATAATCCCTTGTAGTAAATAAGTATTAACAATGACTAATCCAGTTTTAACTGGACGTCCTTTAATTTTATTAGTTTTATCGTTTTTAACTTGTTTTAAGCCCATCGCTATAAAGCCCAAGGCTATCGCGTGATAAGTAACTAAATCTAAAAAACCATTTGTTAAAACATACTCACCTTCAATTTTAATGTTTAATCCGAAAATCAAATATTTAATTCCTAAACCGATAAATCCGGCAATAATTGCCGTTGGAAATAAAAAGTTTCTAAATGCCTTAACTTTTCTTCTAATTACATTTCCAACTAATAACATTGTTGAAATAATAGCTACTTGAATTAAAATATTCCAAGTTTCATAATCCGAACTGATAAAGTTGCTCATCGATATTCTTTCCTCCGTTTTTAATAAATAAATAATATTGATAAGTTAACAAGTACTTATAAGGACTTGATAATTCATTTAATTTTAGTAAATAAGTATTATCGTTTATATATATAATAATTTGTCTTTTTCCTTGGATCGACATATTTAAGATTTTATCAAATAAAAAGATTTCACTAAATTTTTTAGAACTAATCTTTAATTTATTATAAGATAAATTTAGAAAAACCGTCCCTATAAAGTTCTTTTTATTAGAATGGGACTCAAAAAGAATAATTTCTTCCTTATAATTTAAATCATTTTGATGATTTATGTAATAATTAAAATAACTTAATTTAACTAGGTTTTCATAATCATATAAAGTTTTAAGTTCATTATTTTGATTTTTAATAAATCCATCAGTTTGATAGGTTAAAGTAAAATCACTTTCTTTTGAATATAACCTATTACCTTTTGAATAAGTAACAAAGGGGATATTAGATTTTAAATCCATAAATATTAACCGTTCTAAACCTAGTGCTAAGTCTTTTCCCTTATAATGAATTGGATTTGTATATTGCTCTTTATATGCATCAACGTATAATAATTTTTTTATTAATTCATATAAATCATCATCACTTAATAATAAGTATTCTTCTGGATAAATAATTTTTCTAATATATTGTTTAGCCTTTCCCTTTTTCCTTTTTAAAGACCATCTAGGATTCGATAAAAAAAGACCTTCTTTAATAAAGATAATGACCGGGATTT
>JBBACV010000243.1:0-2606 GCA_041656835.1 Acholeplasmataceae bacterium
AACGTGATTTTAGAAAAAACCTATGGTTCACCAACAATTACTAATGATGGTGTTACCATTGCTGGTGAAATTGAATTAGCTGACCCTTATGAAAATATGGGAGCAAAACTGGTTTATGAAGTAGCTAATAAAACGAATGAAGAAGCGGGCGATGGCACGACGACTGCTACACTTTTAGCCCAATCTATAATTCAAAAAGGTTTTAAGGCTATTACTTATGGAGCTAATCCTGTCCTTGTTAAAGAAGGAATAAAATTAGCGAGCGACGAGGTTGCCCGAAAAATAAAAGAAAAATCTCAAATGATAACTACTAAAGAAGATATTGAAAATGTTGCAAGTATCGCAGCTTCATCAGAAGCAATTGGAAAACTAATTGCTGATGCTATGGATAAGGTGACAAAAGAAGGGATTATCACTGTAGATGAGTCTAAGGGTTTTAATGATGAACTTGAAGTTGTTGAGGGTATGCAATATGACAAAGGATACATTTCCCCTTATTTTGTTTCCGACCGGGAAACAATGACGATTGAATTAGATGATCCCTATATATTGGTGACTGATCAAAAAATCAATACCATTCAAGAAATATTGCCACTATTAGAAGAAGTTGTAAAAACTAATAAACCATTATTAATTATTGCTGAAGGTCTTGAAAATGAAGTTACATCAACTTTAATAGTTAATAAATTAAGAGGAACCTTTAATGTAGTTGCAACAGAAGCACCAGGATTTGGTGATAATCAAAAAGAGAGCTTAGAAGATATTGCAGTTTTAACTGGTGCAAAATTCTTTACTAAAGATATCAATATGAAACTCACAGAAGCTAATATTGATGATCTAGGAAAAGTAAGCAAGGCGGTTATTAAAAAAGAAACTACTACTTTAATTGGTGGCGGTGGAGATAAATTAGCCTTAGAAAATCGAATTGATGAATTAAAACAATTAATTGCTAATTCTAATTCAGATTATGATAAAGGTAATTTAGAAAAAAGGTTAGCTAAACTAGTCGGTGGGGTTGCTGTGATAAAAGTAGGAGCCGCCACTGAAAGTGAACTTAAAGAAAAGAAATTTCGGATTGAAGATGCGCTAAATGCCACTAAATCCGCAGTAGCAGAGGGAATTGTTATTGGTGGAGGAGCTGTTTTAGTTAATATTTATGAAGAAATGAATAATAAATTTAAATCTGAAAACAATGATATTAATAAAGGGATTAGATCGGTTATTGACAGCTTATTAATACCAACTTACCAAATTGCTGAAAATGCAGGATACGATGGACAAATAATCGTTGAAAAACAACGACAACAAAAATCTAATTTTGGCTTTGATGCTAAATTAGGCCAATGGGTTGATCTTTTGAAATCTGGTATTATTGATCCAACAAAAGTAACTAGAAATGCAATTTTAAATGCAGCATCAATCTCTGCTTTATTAATTACCTCAGAAGCAGCGATTGTAGAAATTAAAGAATCTGATCAATCAAAAGCTAATGTTAATATGCCAATGTATTAATTGAATTTTAAGAAAAAGAAGATGAGCCATTGATATTTGGTTCATCTTTTTTAAATGATAAAAGTTCTTTAATTTGACTCGATTGATTTTGAAGACTATAATAGAGTTGAAGATGATTTAATCATAAATATTTGTAGGAGGAATATAATATGAGTCAAATTAATTTTTTTAAAGTATCCAAAACTGGAATGGATAATTTAATTAAGATGGAAGAGTATTTACATAATACAACCATTGAACCATTAACAAGAGAATTAGTAAAAATCAGAGCTTCTCAAATTAATGGTTGTGCATATTGTTTAAATATGCACACTAAAGATGCCCTTAAAATGGGTGAAACAAATCAAAGGATCTTTTTACTTGATGCCTATAGGGAAACAAAACTATTTACTGATAAAGAAAAGGCAGCGTTAATGTTAACCGATAAATTAACAAGAATTTCAAATGAAGAAATGACTCATGAATTTAGAGATAATGTTTTAAAGTTTTACACCGAAAAAGAATACGCCGATTTAGTCTTATTAATCTCACAAATTAATACTTGGAACCGAATTAATATTTCAACTAATAATGATATCGATGACCCTAAATGATTTAGCTTTAGCGGTTGATAAAGTTCATGAAGCTTTTTATAAGGAAAAAGCGAAATCATTTAATAAAGATATCGACCATGTTATTAATTTAATTTATAGTGATGAAAATATTAAAGTTGATAATTCGATTAGTCCCAAAAGATTTAGATTAACCTTTAAAGATTATGAAGGTAAAATTGATGAGTATAATAATTTATTCGGTGAAATTTTAAAAAACGCTCAAAATGCATGTGATACGGGATATTTAATTGATTTACCATATACTCATGCAAAAAAGATTTTTGATTATGTTATGGAAAAAGATTTAAAAGATATTAATAAATATCGGTTATATTAAATAAAAAAACTTAGGAAATTTTCCTAAGTTTTTTAATTAATTATGCTTTTTTAATTGTTCTAAATTTATTTAAAATATATTCAATGATTTTATTTTTATTAAGTCTTTTTTCATCGATTAACCATAAAGCGGTATCAACTAATGTATCTTTAATATCGCGAGGA
>JBBACV010000244.1:0-2603 GCA_041656835.1 Acholeplasmataceae bacterium
AGCAACGTAAATTAAGTCAATGATTTTCTCATAATCAATCATAAAGTAAATAGCCAAAACTAAAGCGAAAATTCCCTTTGAAAGCGTCGTTAATAAAGTGGAGACAAAATATGTTACATAACTAGTAATATTCGGAATTAATTGATTATTTAAGAAATTAATTAATTGAGCGCTGATGGTAGAAAATAAATCCGTTGAATTATCTTCTGGAATACTATGTTTTTCTATTAATTGATTAATCGTATCAACACTGTTTCTAACAAATAAAACGATATCTTCATAAAGAATTGGGAATATCGATACTATAATCCACCAGACGATAACCACTAATAAAATAATCAGAATCGGGATTACGTATTTTCTTGAAATATTCTTTGATTCAAAAAAGACGATAATCGGTCGTAATAAATAAGCGATTCCAAAACCAAAGAAAAAAGGTGTAAAGATTTTCTTAACAATCGATAAGGCATAAGTAAAAAGTGGACTAAAGTTCCACATTAAGAAAACTATTAAAACAATCATTAATATTTTTAATAGTTTATAAAATGAATCTTCTTCTTCATACTTCAATCTAATTTTATCGATAATTGAGCGCATCATTCACCTCATAGGACAATTATAACATAAGCAACTTATCAACTAAGTATTATTTATTTGTTTTAAAAGAATTTATGTCATAATAATCTAAAACTTTTTTACTTAGATAAATCATCAAGATAATTAAAGGAGTATTTAATAAAACTGTCAGAAATAATTCTTTAGTTAACCAAAGTAAAATTGGGATTTGGTGATTTTTCACTAACGTAAAAATTATAAAGACTAAAACTTCTTTAATAGTTATCAAGGATAAACCTAATAAAATATATTCTAAATAAGAATAAGTAATATAAATTGACCAAATTTTGGCAATGAAACCAACTAAAAGAAAAATAACCCCATACCAAAAGAAATCTCCATAAAATATAAAACCATAAATAATTCCTGTTACCCAGGCAATTGATAAAAACTCATATAATTCAAAATCTTTTGCTAAAATCAATAAAGCGAGGATGACTGTTCCTGGCGTAAAATTATAGTTAGATAGACCATAGTCATAAGGAAAAACTGCCATCAATAAACTATCAAGAAAAAATGCAATTGCGAGATAGAACCATTTAATCATCTTAATCCTCACTACTTACAACATATAAAAATGTAAAATCATGGAAATTAGCGGCTGGTTTCACGTAAAGGCGAGTGACTAAATCATTTTCAGCTAAGATTTTTTCTTCAATTTTACCGACTAAGAGATTTTCTGGGAAAACTCCACCTAAGCCAGATGTAACAACCGATGATCCTAAAGTGACACTAATATTTGCTTCTAAGAGATTTACAACAAAGACTTGTTTCTCATAATCAAATAATTCTAGAACACCATGAATAACGTCACCACCATCAGCTATAACTTTGATTGAAACCTTATTAACAGCATCTTTAGTTAGTAATAAGCTGACCGTTGCAGTATTATCGCTAACAGAATCAACCCGACCAATTAAACCACCAGGAATCATCACGGCTTGATTGATTTGTACTCCATCTTTACTTCCCACATTAATTTTTAAAGTGTTATTCCAACTTTTAGAGCTTCTAAAAATAACTTGTCCTAATATTAAATTTAATCTCGTATTTTCACTTTTAAATTCTAATAAAGCTTCAAGTTCAGCAATTCTTTTTTTATGGAACATACTATCAGCTTGATATTGTTCTAACATAGCTAGTTGGGAACGAAGTAAATCATTTTCTTCTCGTAAAGACCATAAACCAGTTAGATCTTTACTGAAATTTAAAATTGAAGTTACCGGAAAATCAAATAAAGAATACTTGATAGTCGCAAAAAAGTCATAACCACCCTCTTTTATTGAATTAACTAAGGGATTATAACGGAAAATATTAAAAAATAAGGTAATGGCTAAAGTGGCTACTACCCAGATTGTTAAACGTTTTCTACTTTTATTAAGTCGTGGCATTTTATCACCACTTCAATTATAGTTTCTTTTACTAAAGTAAGCAATATGATTATATCTCTTAAATTGTCTTAAACTAGTCAAATTACCCTAGCTATACTTTCCAATTATGTTTTTAAAGATTTAAAGCTTCCATACAACTATAATAACCATTATTAGCGATAATTAAGTGATCTAAAACTGGAATTCCAAATAACTTTCCAGTTTCAATTAGTACTTTAGTTAACTTTAAATCATTTGTAGATGGCGTTAAATCAGTACTAGGATGATTATGAACGCAAATAATTTTTGAAGCTGAAACAATAAAAGCTTGTTTAAAAACCTCACGAGGATGAACAATACTAACATCGACTGTTCCAACAAATAAGACTTGATAATCAATGATCCGATTTTTAACATTTAAATAAATTACTAAGAAGTGTTCTTGATTTAACAAACCTAATTTCATTTGTAGCCAATCATAAATGTCAGCTTTATTTTTGATAATATCGGTGTTTTCTACTTTATAATAAAAAAGTCTTTTTACTATTTCGACACAAGCTAACAACTCCAAAGCTTTAGCGTGGTTGATTCCTTTAATTTTAATTAGTTGATGATAAT
>JBBACV010000245.1:0-2557 GCA_041656835.1 Acholeplasmataceae bacterium
CCAGGACCGAACGTTTTCCTGAAAAACTGTTTAACGCCTTCCAGTTTGATACCGTCAGTATTGAACTTGGCGCGCCACTCGTCGACAGTGAGCAGGTTGGTGGACACAGGGTCCCCAATAAGGACGCCGCGACCACCATATGTGTTGTTCAACAAGGCAACCAACGCCGTGTCGACTTCAAGATCAAGACCGATCTTGGCAGTATCCCAATTGGTGAACAGGTCAGACAACTGCAAAGATGGGTCGCGAATCTGCACACCACGGGGCAGCAACCGTTCTTCGCCTTCAAACTCGATACAGGGGAGGGCACCCGTCTCTTCCGCTGCTTTATCATCATCTCCACAACAACCAAACGTTTCCATCAGTACACCACCTTGCTGGTTAGAACAACAGTCCCATCGGCACTGAACCTACTTAAATCGAGAGGACGACCAGTTTCATCAATACCAGTAACGTCTTCTCTCAACGCACCGGTGACATTTGCGCTTACAGCGGAAGTACCAGAGACGTTGTAGGACGTGATCTCGTCGACTGTATCAAGCATCGGGTTCTCGTTCCATACAAATGACGAAGTGATCGTCGCTTTGGTAATATCAGATGCAGCAATGCTATGGAGAACACCAATATCGCCAAACGAAGCGTATCGACCGCCCATACCGTCAAGTTTGAACCCAGAGAACATGGACCGACGCGAGTCAGACACTTTGATTTGGTGACCAATCACAACTTCACTGTCCGTCCAATACGAACTATCGCCTATTCCATCGAACCTGGTATGCGAACTACCAGATCCGGCACCGGACACATCCATGCTATATTCGAATCCATGACCGGGACTCGCCATTATAGCGAGGACAAGGGCCACGATGCCAATCACGATGACCCACCTAATCTTATTTCTATCCATCATTCCACCACCGATGAGTGCTTTTTATGCCTGTGAACATAGTCAATGATATGCGCCCGGACCACGGCGCTCATGGTCGTTTCCTGCTCGGCACACACGACCTTGAAATCACGAGCAAGACGGGACGGGAGATTCACATGGAACGGGGCTGGCCGAGCTGATACCATGGCATAACATTACGTTGTGTGTTTATATAAACATATGCACATTTGAGTTTATATACTCTTGAAATAACGTTTTAGGTGGAGTTGATAACACGACTGACCTATACGTCAGACGGCCCATCGACTTCTACTTCAACTTCGACACCAACCCCGTGGCCGCTGGTGAAGAAATCCGTACCGGAGAACCTGGGTACGGATATGAAGCGGATGGGAGAACGTCTGTGAAGAACTACATGCTCGATAACGAGACTTGTCTCGAGATCGAAGGAATGGAGATCATTGGACCGAACAATGGAACCTACCGCGAAAAACTGAAGGCGGTCAGACTGATCATCGATGGTCAGGAACGAAACCAGATCACGATGAACGAACAGATGGCACCGTTCTACAACGCCGGTACAAGAAACGTCATACCCGACTTCAGAGACTACTACCAGAACGACGGCTACACCCCCGTGGTCGGTAACTACGCGTGTACCAACTTCGGGAAAGGCATGCTCGCTGGTGGATCGTCTGCAAACGCGACACCAAAGGTTGGACCTGGCCAGGATCTTCTCGTCAAGGTGCAGATCCCGAGAACGACCGAAGGCGGCGCGGACATCTCGAGCGGGATAATGAGAGTTCGTCTGCACACCATCCAGGTGCGGACAAACGAAAAGCTGATAGAAGTACTAAAACACTACGGCCACATGCCGGACGGAAGTGGCGTAGACGCGAGCTTCACTCTAGGCGATCTCGAGAACACCGAGGACATGCCGACGAAAATGTTCGAGAAGCGTGTGCCGCTGTCCGGAGACTTCGGACTTGCGGACTGGTCTAGTCTGCACGGCGGGAACGAAGTAGACCTACCATACGTGGAAAGGTACATCACCTACGCACAGAATGCTGCAGCGAGCACGCCGAACTCGTGGTACGACTTTACCATGGAAGGGCAGCGAATCACTAGCGACTTCCAGGAACTCGACTGGAACCTGACTGCCAGAGACGCGATCAGGGTAGAGCACATCGGAGTAATGACCAACAACAACTCCGAGACCATGAGGATGTGGATCGATGGTAGACCCAAGCACCCCGAGTACAGGATCGACCCAGTGACAAACACTCTTCCGATGCCACAGGGTAGGTTCACCAACGCTCAGCACTTCCAGGGACCGGCCAGGATGTCCAAGTCCTACATGATCTGGAACCAGCACGGTTCTATCCAGGTCAAGGACAATGGCACTGCTATA
Organism: Acholeplasmataceae bacterium; assembly: GCA_041656835.1. Taxonomy (GTDB): domain Bacteria; phylum Bacillota_I; class Bacilli_A; order Acholeplasmatales; family Acholeplasmataceae; genus Acholeplasma. The sequence continues at coordinate 2,301 of JBBACV010000245.1, forward strand.
CCAGCATGGACCACGCCACCCACGACCGGCGTCATGGTTGGGATATGGGGCCACAAGTACCACATGAGGGGGACTGAGTAATGGCATACGCTGAATGGTACGCGACAACGATAGCATCTACAACGAAGTTCGGAACTGCGGGATACTGGCAGGAACTGCCCGATGCGTTCCCGCCAATCATCTACATAAAGAGTGACACCACAGCGACGAACACCAGCAACGACGGGCTATACCTGGAAACCCACAGCACGACTATC
>JBBACV010000246.1:0-2543 GCA_041656835.1 Acholeplasmataceae bacterium
CATTTAAATTAAAAGAAAAGATTCCATCAGCCCCATTAAATCCTTCATAATTATATAAGGCATCAAAATAATCAGTTCTTTCTTTAACGATAAAACCTTCACCTAAAATAAACTTAATGTCTTTAATTTGATAATTTTCGTTTGTATCAAAAATAAATTTTATATATTTGGCTTTTTGATTTTCTAAGTTTATTTCATTTAAATCATTATTTAATTCATAGTTATTTAAAATTCGTTTGTATTTAATGCCATTTAAAGATATTTCAACTGATATATTTTTAATTGAAGGACTTCCGTTAAAAAATAATATTTTTGAAATCGGAGAAATATTATTTAATTCAAAAAATAATTGATGAGTTTTAAGTGAAGATGATATAAAGGTTAAATAAAATTCATCGTCACTTTTTTGGTATTTAGAAAAAGCTTCTAAATAACCATCAATTTTAGAGTAAGGAGCGGTAACATTTATGATTGGTATTTGATCACCAGTTCTTTCATTAAATAATCTAGTATCATTAGTTGGCAATGTAATATCCCCTTTATCATCGTTTTGACATGATGTGTTAATCATAATTATATTTAAGATTAAAATAAACATAACTAATTTCTTCATATTAACCTCTAAACCGTTTACATTTTTAATATACCATATTTATTTATATAATACAATACATTTATAATACATTTATAAAATTAAAAAAATACCGCACTTATTTTCGGTAAAATAATTTTGTGCGGTATTCGTATGATTCAGAATTATAAAAGGTTTCTGTATATTCAATTAAACGATTTTTATCGTCATAAGCGAATCTTTTTCTTTTTAGTTGTGGAGTATTTTCATCGTGAATCTCTAAAGCATTTTTTATATATTTAGGGGCAATAACTGCTGAGACTATTTCTTCGAAATGAGAAAAGTAAATATTGTTTTTAGCGAGAAATGAATATAATGATCCTTCGTTAAAATAATCTTTGGGAAATTCTACAATTGGAAGCAGATAAGTATCTGAATAAAGAATCGGAGAAGTCGTCCCTCTTAAGCGAGTTAAATGATAAAGATTATCACCTTCTTTAATGCCAAAAATACTTGATAATATTAAATCCGCTTTAACAATTGTTAGATTAGCATTAATCGTTTTACTAGGTAAACCCATTTCTTTCATTTCATTTGTAAACGATTGTACTAAGGTAAAATTAGATAATGAATTTATATTATTAGATACTGTTGTCCCAAAGCCAGCTTTTCTGGTTAAAATTTTTTCATCAACTAATTGTTCTAAAGCTTTTCTTATGGTTACCCGGCTCACATCGTATTCTTTTTTTAATTCCATTTCAGGAGGAATAATACTTCCCTCTTTCCATTCACCATCATCAATTCTTTTTTTTAAGTGATTTCTAATTTGTATATATAAAGGGGCTTTCCCAAATAGCTTCATTTAAATCAACTCCTTTAATTAATTGTATCATGTTTATAATACATTTACAATACATTAGAAAACATATATTTTATTTTCTCTTTTAATTATTTCGTGTTATAATTTTATGAGGTGAGATTACATGAAATACTACTTAGGAATTGATGGTGGTGGCACCAAAACTAAAATTATGATTATAAATGATTTAAAAGAAGTTTTATATGAAAAAGTTGGTGGACCGTCATCAGTTGATACTGTTACTAGTGATGTAACATTTAATAATATTAAAAATCTGATCGATTCTTTTAGAAATGATAGTCCTAATTTATACTTTAGTGGATTGTTTGCTGGATTAGGTGGAATTGTTTTTAATGAGCAAAAGAAAGATTTAATCAAACTATTTAAAACTTTACCCGGTATAAATAATGATACTAAAATTGTTGTAGAAAACGATATGTATAATGCTTTATATTCAGGACTTTTATTTGATGAAGGTATTGGTTTAATTGTTGGAACGGGAATGGTTTCTTTTGGTAAAAAAGGAAATAAAACCCATAAGTGTGCTGGCTGGGGTTTTAAAGAAGGAGAATTAGGCTCCGGTTATGCTTTAGGTAAACACGCGATTAGTTATATGATAAGATGTTTTGATAATCGTCTAGAAAAAGATGATTTTGCTAAAGAAGTTGCTGATAAATTAAACCTTCTTAAAAGCGAAGATATTATTACAATTATGGATGATATTTATTTAAATAGAACCTTGATTGCATCGCTTGCTCCAATTGTTACTAAATATGCAAATAATAATCATCCTTATGCTTTAAAAATTATTGAAGAACATACCGATGAAATAAAACTAGCGGTAGAAGGTGTTTATAATACTTTAAACTTAAAAAAACCAACAATTGTCATTGTTGGTGGTCTAGGTAATGCGGATGGTGCTTTTAAAACTATGCTTCATCTAAAACTAAAAGAAATTGATCCTTATCTTAAAATTATAAAACCAATCGTTGATCCAGCTTTAGCAGGAGCGTTATACATTAAGAACTTAAAATAAAGTTTTAATTCTTTTAAAGATATCATTTTGAATTTCATTTTTTATAACAAAATTAATAAAGATATAAAGAGTAGTAG
>JBBACV010000247.1:0-2540 GCA_041656835.1 Acholeplasmataceae bacterium
TTTTCTTTTTTGAAGACAGCTGCCCTGCCTGCAGTGACGAATTACTAAAACTGGTTAAATTTTCTCAAAGCGCTGATAATAAATCCGTTAAGATCTATGCGGTATATACAGGAGATACCCGGAATGCTTTTGTAAAATATTCGAATTTCTTTCCGGAAAACTGGATTACAGTCTGGGATCCAGATCTCAGTTCGGGATTTCAAAGGAAGTACAACGTCAGAAGCACACCCAGGATCTATTTATTGGATAAGAACAAGATCATTATCGGAAGAGATATAGGAACTGAAACACTCAATGAGATCCTGCAGGATCAACGCTCAAGGGAAGAAGTTAAATTGCCGGCAGCACCGGACATGATCCTGGAAACCGAGAACGGGGAATCTTATGCGCTGCATGATATAGAGTCTTCCTATACAGTTCTTTACCTGTACGATCCTTCCTGTGCTACATGCGGTATGGTAACTCATATTCTGTACGATTTGTTTGAAAGCACCCGGGATAAGGGAATCCGTTTTTCAGCCGTATATACAGGAGATGATTATAAGTCCTGGAGAAAATGGTTGGCAGAAGGTGGATATAATGAATGGATCAATCTGTGGAACCCGTCGGGAGATGCCCGGATAACCAGTAGTTACAACATCAATGACATACCTCTGATCCTGCTGTTAGATGAAGATAAGAAGATCATAGCAGATCATCTCTCCGTGGAAACATTGACATATATACTAAAAGAACTGATGCCTTATGATCCATTATTTTGATGAATTTTTAAAAATACTACATCAGAAAGGCGAGTTGTTGACTATAACCCGTCACGTTGACACCAATCAGGAAATAACTGAGATCACCGACCGTCAGGCCAGCCGTCATAACGGAGGAAAAGCCCTGCTTTTTACGGATACCGGCACTGCTTTCCCTATCGTGACCAACGTTTTTTCTTCTGAAAAAAGAATAGCACTGGCATTCGAAATGGACACCCTGGATGATGTATGCAACAGGATATCGGCATTTTACCAGGCCATTGCACAAAGCCGTACAAGCAACCGGTTTATGAGAAGATCCCCGGTTTCGGAATTTAACCAATACGTTCCCAAAACTTCAAGTGCAGGTTCCTGCCAGGAGATCGCCCTGTTCCCTCCGGATCTGAACAGGATCCCTTTTCTGAGAAACCGTACCTTTGACCAGGCACACAGTCTTCATGAAGTACCACTTTTGATTAAGAATCCTTACCTGGATACTTATACCATAGAATCCACCCGTTTGCTGTGGCATTCAAAAACTACCGTACAGCTCAGATTCGAACCGGGATCACAAGCTTCATTATTTATCAATGAATCTCCCCAGTCAAGAATTCCGATTGCGTTATTTTTCGGGGGAGATCCCCTGTATACACTTACCGGGATAGTTCCCCGATCCTCCGATGTGGACCCGTTGTTACTGGGAGGTTACCTGAGAAGAAAAGCAATTGTCAAAGTTCCCTGTCTGAGCCAGCCGCTGGAAGTTCCTGAAAATTGCGACCTTGTAATAGAAGGATATATAGATAAAAATGCCCAGCAGGTAGCTTCCGCATCGTGCGGTGAAAACACCGGTTTTTATTCCACCGGGGGAAAAGAGCCTCTGATGCACGTAACTTGTGTTACACACAGGAAAGACCCGAAATTACTCCTGAACATTCCTTCTCTGGGAGTAATGCGGTCAAGAAGACACCTGTCCAAAGCTGTCTCGGTTTTTGTAGAGACAAACATTGAACAAACCATCGCTATGGAAGTGCGCCGGATCTGCTTTCCTTATTTTGCCGAAAACGGTTCTGCAGCCATTGTAGCCATAAGAAAGTATTATCCGGGTCAAACATACAAAGTAGCCCATGCTTTTTGGGGATCATCCATAACCTACCTGAACAAATTACTGATCCTGGTAGATGAGCATGTAGATGTTACGAACCTGCATGAAGTAAACGAATGCATTAAAAAGTACTACAACCCGGCCCGGGATACTTTTTTCAGCAGGGGTCCGCTCGGTATGTCAGACCATGCCGCTCCCCAATCGGGTTTTGGAGGAAAAATGTGTATTGATGCGACTACAAAAGGGAGCAATAATCGCCACAAACCGTCTATAGGTAACGAACCGTATCAGTTCTTTCATAAATCAGATAAGGATCATCTGAAATATCATTCAGACATACGCATCATGATAGCTGTTGATAAAGAAGTTAATCTGAAAGACAAAGATTTGTGTTTCTGGATGATGATCAATCAAACGGACCCCATAAGAGACGTTAGCATAGAAAACGGGGTTTTGCTTGTGGATGCCTGCACAAAAAAGAAAGGTGACCCGGGGATACTCCGTTCCTGGCCAAATGTATGCTGTTCGTCCTCGGACACTATAAAGGCTGTGGATAATTACTGGGAACGCCTTAAGATCGGGGAATTCATTCCTTCTCCCTCTCTCAGGTTTCATCCTTTTCTGCGAAACGGCAAAGCGCAGATCAGCGAATAGAAAGCTAACAGTAACATGATAATAACGGATAACCTGCCTGTATA
>JBBACV010000248.1:0-2537 GCA_041656835.1 Acholeplasmataceae bacterium
ATGGAGCAAAAAGAGATTGCAACGTTAGAAGAAGCGATAACTTTAATTTGTTCAGTTGGTATTGTAGATAAGTATAAGCGCGCTGCGTTTCCTAAATGCGCAGAGGATAAGATGCACTGTGTAGTTAGCTATGTAACAGGTAGGCTTCGAGGGCTGGAGCAGAAACTTATTAACGAGATTGAGTATCAAGGTAGGTAAGAGTAAGGGAGCCGAAGCTCCCTTACTTTACATTATAATGTAGATTAATTCCAAGACGATAATCATTAACAGTGTGGCTTTAAGCTTCATCCTCCTCTCTCCTTATTCCTAGTTTGTTAAGTACGGCTTCATAGTTCATCCCTGGTTCATGCTCTATAGCGTCTTTTTCCGCTAATACAATCTCATAAGTAGCTTTAGGTGCAAAGTCAACTGCAGACTGTATTCTATTTAACGTCTCATCTTTTGGCCAGCAGAAGGGACTTAGTCCTCCTTTGCCAGACTTCTTATTTGTCCACTTTATTTGGTACAGTTCGGTCATCTCTCCTCCAAGTCTATAAAACTTACTTGAATGCACTGCTCTTTAAGAATCTCAAGAACGAGCTCTGAGTCCCAATGTGTCGCGCGTTCTAAACACTTTTTGGGCGTTATAACTCTTTCTATTCCTATCTGGATAAGCTGCATTAAGCAAGCCATACATGGCAAGCATGGATAAATGTAGATCGCATCACCTTTACCCTGCGCAGCCATGATGGCATTCACTTCTGCGTGAAGCATTAGCTTGTTCTTAAGCTCTTGATTATTCAGACGCTCATCTGAGTCATCCACTGCTCGCGGAAAGCCATTAAAACCGATGCTGCGCACATAGTTATCCTCAGTTATAACAGCTCCTACCTTCTTCCGCGGGTCCTTTGACCAAGAAGAAACGAGACGCGCGAGCTCGAGATACCTCTTATCCCACTTGGCCATTCTCACTTCATACTCTACCCAAATTCCGTCTAAGTCAATTGTCACAGTGCCTCCAGTTTTCCTAAGACTTCTCCAAAGGTCCCTTTAATAGTGAAGTATTCTTTGTCAATGGTGTAAATAAAACATACGTTTTTACGCGCTTCGTCCTCACCAAATCCCACAATACCATGCCGATAAAGAGCTATTTTTTCACCGTTTGTCGTCTCAAATACAATTAGTTTATTCATCTGGGCACTCCATTCCTATATATTCATCGAACGTGAGATTCATATGCCGGTTTTCTTTTGACTTCCATCCGCCGTACTCGTGGTCGATAACTTGGCCCTGTTCCCATCTACGATGGTGCTCGAGCCACTCAGCTTTTGCTGTTGGTTTGCCTTTATCCATACTCCACCTCCTAAATTCTAATAACTTTTATTTCAGCTTTTTTCTCCTCCACGAGACTCTGCAAGCGCTTTCCGGCAGCTTTAAGTACTTCGATAATATTTACAAAAGCTTTGCCAGTTAGTATTTGGCCTTCATACAGGTTGAGAGATGAAAACTTGTCCTTTAGATATATTGAAGTAGGGCCCAGTATGTTAGCCAATACATAAAATGGATAGCCTTTTTTATAGATTTTAGCAACCTCGTCACCATAACAGTGAGCTATTTCTGCGTAACTTGCAGCGTTCTTGATTGACACAATTGTGATACAATCGCCAATTTCAGTGTACTTAATCACGGTCTGCTTCATTTTGTTTTCCTCCTTGTTTAAATACTTATAAAAATTTATCGGCTTAGTATACGGTGCAAGAATTCTATCAATTTCAGTGAACGGAGTTCGTAGTACAGCGAGACGTTCATGCCACAGCTTTTTATCTTTCATACTGCACCTCCTAGCTCTCCTCTGTGATACTTGTAAAGGTACTCAAGGAACTGTTTTTGGCCCCATGCCTTATTCTTTATTGCCTCCATAATAGCCTCATCGATCGTGTCTCTAAGAATGAAGTGATGCACGACTACGGTCTCCTCTGGCTGTCCTTGTCGCCACAGTCTACCTATTAACTGGTCATATTGCTCGTAGCTCCATGTCAACCCGTACCATAGTAAAAGGTTAGAGCCGGCTTGTAGGTTAACACCATGGCTTAAGCTTTTAGGATGACACAAGAGCAGCGGGATGTTACCTTTATTCCAGTCTTTAATCAGCGCTCGTGCTTCATTCTTATCTGTGTTACCACGTATTACAGGAACTTTTGGAAATGCTTTGCGTAGCAAGTCCATCTCAAAGATAAACTGAATAGCACCAAGTACAGGCTTAGTCACGTACTCCATGAGCTCTTTTAGCGCGTCAATCTTTGCGTCATGAATGTGCTCGTAGTGACCTTCTTTGTCTGTGTATACAGCACCCTGTACAAACTGGCGCAGCTTCATGGCCAGAGAAGCTTTATTAAACACCTCCAGTTCTATCCCTTCTTCAAGCTTTATAAAAAACTCTTTTTCTAACTCTTTATATAGCGCTTGAATCTTTTTGGGCATTGCGAGTTTGATAAAGTTGTTTACTAGCTTGGGCATCTTAATGTGATCTTCAGCTTTAAGTGTGAAGGTAGCATCTG
>JBBACV010000249.1:0-2537 GCA_041656835.1 Acholeplasmataceae bacterium
GAGATGGTTGGTGAGGAAGCGATAAACATTGCCTGTGGCAAAGTCTTCATAAGTGACCATTCTGAGAGTCTCGGGATAACACCTGGCAGTCTTAAGACCTGTGCTTGTAAACACAAACCAAATATTTCAATAACTTAATCAACTATCTATTAACCAAAAAACTAAACATATGAAAAACTTTCTTTGGAAACGTCTGTTTGCGGGGATTTTTCTGTTGCTTCTTGCCACGGGAACGTCCTTTGCTGCATACGGTGATCTGCAACAGTCAGGTCGTACGGTTACATGCGTAGTTTCCGACAATGCCGGGCCCGTCATAGGGGCTTACGTTGTTGTAAGGGGAACTATGAACGGAGGCAGTACTGACGCAGATGGACGTGTTGTCCTTAACAATGTCCCGGACAACACTACTTTAGTAGTTACCTATCTAGGCTACGTTACCCAGAAAATTGCGCTGATGAACAATCAGACTCTTGTGGAAATCATTCTTCAGGAAGATGCCCAATCCCTGGAAGAAGTGGTCGTTGTAGGGTATGGTGTGCAGAAAAAGAAACTTCTTACCGGTGCAACACTCAACATTGACGGCGAAGCTATCCAGAAGCAGAGCACAACCAATGCAGTTGGTGCGCTCTACAGCTCTGTACCTGGTGTTAACATCGTTCAGTCAAACGGTCTTCCAGGTTCTGGATACCAGATTACTGTCCGTGGTCTCGGCACAACCGGTTCTTCCGGACCACTCATCGTCATCGACGGTGTGGCCGGAGGCAACCTTGATGATCTGAACCCCGCCGACATCGAGTCCATCGACATCCTCAAAGATGCTGCTTCGGCTGCTATTTACGGTTCCCGTGCCGCCAACGGGGTTATCCTGGTAACCACAAAACAAGGGAAATTAGGAAAAGCCACCGTCACATTGGATGCATATATGGGTATTCAACAACCTAACACCAACGGAGTACGCCCTGTCTCTGCTGCGGAATATCTGGATTTGATAGACCGTGCTTATACAAGCTTTGGCTCCATCAAGGAAGGTCAGCACTGGTACGACTTGAATGCGCTGATGCCCGTGCAGAAGCAATGGATGGACCAGGGCCTGTGGCAGGGAACAGACTGGTTCTCTGAGTCCATCAACAAAAATGCCCCTACAAATAACCTGGTTGCCGGTGTGACCGGAGGCGGAGATGTTGTAAGGTACTCACTCAGTTTCTCCAAGTCCTATCAGGAAGGTACGCTTGGAATGCCCAAGCCTACCTATTACGACAGAACGACCATCCGTGCCAACACGGATTTCTCCCTCTTGAGAAAGAACGACCGTGATATCATCAAACTGGGCGAGAATGTAACTGTTTCCATCACGGACTCCCGCGGAATGCAAACCGGCAACATTTATAACAACGATGTTCACAATGCGATAATCAAGACCCCGCTCCTCCCCGCATACGACCTTGACGGAACGCTTTATACATTTGAAAAGCAGACAAGGGATGGATGGGCAATTAAAGATGATGAAGCCAATACGCTGCAGCAGCAAGACCTTACAGAAAGACAAGGAAAGGGTGTACGCGTCCAGGGTAGTGTTTATCTGGAGGCCAACCCTATCAAGGAACTCAAACTCCGTACGGCTTTCGGTTTTCATGCCATAACCAATTTTTCCCGTTCTTACACGCCCAAGTATATTCTCACAGGCACGAATTATAAAGATTATGACGTTGTAAGCCAAAGTTCAGACGTTTCCACAAACTGGACTTGGGAGTTGACTGCCAACTACAAGAAGACCTTTGCCCAGAATCACACCATTGAGGCGCTCGCCGGTACTTCCATTGAAGCAACTGGCTGGGGTATGAGCCTTGACGGGACCCGTTCTTCCACCAAATTCGGAACCTGGGATTCTGCCAACCTCAGCTCGGTTGAAGGAGCGCTTACAAGCGACGAAAATGCAAGCATGGGTGGAGGAAACACTGTTCCATACAACAAGCTTCTATCCTTCTTTGGCCGTGCCAACTACAGTTTCAAAGACACATATCTGTTCACAGCAATTGTTCGTGCTGACGGCTCCAGCAACTTTGCCAAAGGGAATAGATGGGGCATATTCCCGTCTGTCTCTGCCGGTTGGATCGTGTCTAACGAGCGTTGGATGGACTCTACAAGAGACTGGCTCAACTTCTTCAAGATTCGCGGAAGCTGGGGGCAAAACGGAAATTGCAACATTGACAATTTCCAGTACACCGGCGTGATTACGCTTGACGGCTCCTATGATTTTTCATATAACCAGATTTCTCCTTCAGTTGCCGCATATCCTTCGAATATCGCTAATTCCAAACTCTCTTGGGAGACTTCAGAACAGTTGGCAATAGGTTTTGATTCACGCTTCTTCCGCAGTCGCATGGGGGTCATCTTTGACTGGTATCGGAAAGACACCAAGGATTGGCTGGTAACACCGCCACAGATGGGTATCATGGGTGCCAATGCTTCATCAATCAATGGTGGTGCAGTGCGCAACTCCGGTGTTGAACTTAGCGTCACCTGGTATGACCATATTA
>JBBACV010000250.1:0-2514 GCA_041656835.1 Acholeplasmataceae bacterium
CGCGCCCGCGAACCGCAAGACGTCGCACCATACCAAGAACCGCCCGCAATAACCGCTGCCTGTGCCTGGCATGTTCCTTGACCGTAATGGGAACCTCTTGTCCCGCTGATATCCTCGTAGCTGAACACAATTGCTGCGGCATAATCCGCTCCGGCTATGTAGCTCTGCCGATCCTGAAGCCAAGTCCACCAGACTCCGGACATGTCCTCCAAGCCAATGTTTGAGACGATCCTTCTGGATGCAGTATCCACATGTCCGCCAACGGTCGTCGGATTCGCGCCCCCGTAGATATTCGTCTCTTCTGGCGTGCCACTGTGGAGCTGCGCAAACTCCCAGTCTGTCATCATCCTAGCGCCTATATTTTTCAGGTCGTCTGCGAAATCGTAGAAATTCCGAGAGACAGTCGCGGCAGCTCCGAATACTGATGCGATAGATGCTCCTGTGCCGGAGAGGTGGTATATCGAGGCCCACAGAGGCGCATAATTCAGGCTGTCGAAATCGGTCGGCCCTCCCCAGGCAAAACCAGGAAGGAAGCGTCCATATGGCCGGTGCTTGAGATCTTGGATAGACCGAGGGATGATATCTCCTGCCAGGTAGCCTGTGAGGGGATGGCCGGAGATCGTGCCAACATCCGCGCATTCACAGTGGAAACCCCCTATCTTGCGGCTATTGTCTGCGGTGTAGCCAGCCGGGTAGGTGGTGGCGGCACTAAGGATGATTACAGGCACATATCCACTAACGGGAACACATGCATAGATATAGAAGTCCTTGCCAGCGCGATTGGCCGCGACTGCATAATTGGTCGGTATTGTTGTATCCCAATTAGAAGCAGTATTCAAATCAAGTTCTACAGAGGCCTCTAACTCGTATGCATGGGCACCAGCACCACCAATGTTCACGAGCATGTGGCTGGGGCTGACCAGGGTTCTGCGGTTGGCTGCGGTGTCGCTACCCTTATTCTTCCACATTCGGTTACGGCTGTAGTAGCCGTCCTGCCGTGCAGGAAGACGATTCAAGAATCCCATAATCAGCTCTCCAATATAGCTAATATAGCAGCGAGATCGGTTTTCATAGTAGCAACGTCTGATTTTATTGTAGCAAGATCTGTTCTAATATCATCAAGCGTATCTTCGGTTGCCAAATTCACAGGATAAATTACAACTCGGACCATGAAGAGTAACTGTGCGACATTAATAAATAAAGATTGCTGAAAAAAGATTGGATCAAAAGGTTACGCCGCCACGACCTAGTTTCAGATAAGTAACCTCCTTGGCAGTTGCCTGTCTCACTTTCTGCACCCCGCCACCCATGTTTTTCCACCATACTCTTCCAGCGAAAAGCAATGGAAAAGGATCTGTCCCGTATTTATCAGTCCATTCAGCAACCGTCATCAATGTAGTTGGGTTCGCGGGACTCGAAAGTAGGACTCCGCGATCGCCAAATGAGGTCTCAAGTTCCTGGAATGCCATTAGATCCTTCCTGAATCCTACAATCTTGCCATCTACCGGCAATCCATACTGAACCTCTTTCACAGCGCCGTCCTCGCCCTTTACAAACACAGACTGGATCAGATCATCTATGGTCATAAACGGGTTTGCTATGATGACCTGACTGGGCTTGTTGTTCACGATTGCTGGGAACTCGCATATTCCTTCTAGGTAATCTTCTTCGTTTTCTGACATTGTCTTAGCTCCAATTGCCACATTATTCTAAATTCAAATATCCAACATTTATGAAAAAAAGTGTTGATTGATTATACACAGGGTAACCAATCAACACTTATATCACCACAATTGCTGCTCCCCCACAACTGGATGAACTTGTTTATAGAGAACACTCCGGTAAGGTCCTCGACGGATCTGCCGTACTCAGCATGTCTTCCTCTCAGTGCATCGGTTCCTTCCGGGTCCCTGGAGAGCCAACCCACATGAGCTACACCAATCACGTTGCTGTTCACATTGGCCTCAAGAACCCCTGTGCAGCAGTCCTTGGCGCATGCAGTCTGGTAACCCCTTGTCTTCAATTCTGTGCTCTTTACAAGATGCTCCGCATGGGCATACATCTCAGTCATCACAGCACCAATTCTGTAGTTCTGCACGCACAGCTTATCCACCCACTTTGCATCGTAGCTTCCTGTTTGATAGGAGACGGGCATGTACTCGAACTCAGCTTCCTTGGTGTAATTGATATAATCCATCCCACATAGGTTTGGGAAACTGCAATTCATGGTGTTGCCGTTTGCATCCAGCTGTCTCTCGGCCTCAAGTTCGGTTCTCAGAAGGATCACATTACCAGAACCAGCTCCTCTCTCAACCAGCTTCTGGCCGTCAAAACCAGACTGCGTCGATATTATCTTCTCAAAAGAAGCATGCCCTACACCCTTCTCAGATGATTTCTCATACATATAATTGGCAGCGCCTGCCATACCAATGACGAGAAACATCGCCATCAACATCAAAATGTATTTTCTCATTTGTTCAACCTCTGTCGTTCTATAAAGATGTCCTTAGATTT
>JBBACV010000251.1:0-2513 GCA_041656835.1 Acholeplasmataceae bacterium
CAACTTACTTTTTGCCGTCTTGGGTTCACTGCGTAACACCACGCAGTCTTCACTACAGGCGATTACAGTCCACAGCTGCTTTCTTGGCTGCCCCCTTTTCCTGGCCTTGCTTCGTATACATATGCCTTCTAGCAGCCATCTGTCGGCAATGCCTAAATCAGCCACATCCGCTAAGACCAAGTCGGACATATTATAGGCTTCTTCAGGTGCTGCCCCTATGGCAATATCCACGCTTATTCCAGTGATGCTGTATGCTGTTATGGGTGTACGTGCAGTAGTGTCGTCAAGATCCTCACAGGTTGTGCACAAAGCATTTTCTGTATTGGAGGCTATGTGCTCCAATTTGGATATGATGGTTTTTAATTCGTTTGATGTCATATTGATTCCTTTTTTCTTATTTGCATTTTAATTGTTGTTAGTATGAATCCCAGCAGATTTTGTCCCCGCCATTTTATTGGATTACATACGTATTTGTGGCTGCAATCCAAGCCAATGCCCCATACAGCATCGTATGGACTTGCCTCTACCAGTATTCTGTCGTATGTCGCCAGCAAGCATTCCTTTATGCCTATATTTTGATTGACCTTGGCCATGTTGCCAGTTAAAACAATAGCGAGTTTATTGGCATCCCAAATAGCTGCATCAAAACCCCTGACCTGACGTCCCAGTTGTTTGACGTCTTTTGGTTGCCTTGCTGCAAGTATTTTATCAAGCGTTGCACGGTCACCGAACAGCCTTGCCTTCTCTGCCATCATATAATGCTCTGCAGTGGAATATGATACACCATCCAGCGTAAAACCTTTATGATGCCACTGGCTGAATGGGCTACCGCTCCAGAAAAACTCGTAATCAAAGGCAGCACCCTTGCTTATTTCGTTGCGCAGTTGTATCAGATTAGCTGGCAGTCGTTTATTTGGCTGTTCTATTGTACAACAGAGGCTCATGCTGCTCCTTTATTTTTATCCATATCGTGGTACCGTCCTGCTGCTGCTCCAGCTTATAGCAGATCTTACCAGTCAGTGCATCTATCTGCCCCTGCTTATAGGCATCATCATACTGCATTCTGCCTATGAGGGCTATCATAAAGCCCGTAAAGATGAGTAATACAGCTACTACTGTCAGTATTCTTTGCATATTACTCACCTGCCATTTCTATAAGCTGTGTTCCATTTGCAACGTGCTCCTGGAATGTATCCAAGTTGTTTCTCAAGAACTGTTTCATTGTCATACTGGATGCCGCCAACAACTCCAATATGCGTGCGATATGCACGCGATCCTCTTCGGCCAACAGATTTATGTCCAGATCGTGCGGCAGTATATTGTCGTCAAAGTACTTTGTCCAGTAACTATCTGATGCGTCCAGCATCTCTTCCAGTGTCAGTGCGTTCTGATCTTCGTTTTGCGCCTTCAGTTTATTGCTCATTGTGTGTCCTGTGTTTATTGTTGTCTTTTTATTGTTTCTATGTCCTCGCAAGGAAATACCTGCGCCCAACTAAGTTCCAATTTCCTTAACCCAGCCTGCCGCAGATATACAATCTGTCGGCCCGGCAGGTCGCTGCACAATCCACGTAGCTTTGAATCATAGTACGCCATGTACTTTGACGGCAGCTCTTTTACGTACTCTGACAGATCAAGCATATCCTTTATATATGTCTGTACTGTCCGTATATCGCGCACAGACTTACCGTACACTACGATCTTCATCGTTCTTAAGCCATCTAAGGCTCTACAAAGTTTACTTATTGGGATACTGTACAGTGTTTCGTCACGTACTTCTTTGCCATTTAATGTGCACCAGAGCAGTCCGCAGTTAGTTGTCGGGAGCTCCAGGTGTTCAAAGGCATCTTCACTCGTAGGCACCTTTAGCTTAAACCAATACCCGGTTGACTCTGGCACATGTTCTAGGGTTATTACCTGCTGTAATTTATTGAATATCTCTTTTGGTGTCATTTCTATTTCCCTACTTAGTTAAAGAACTGCGCCCTGTGCCGACGTCGCGTGTCCACAAGGTTCCAGTATTTGTCTTTACAGTTATGCTGCCCTTTATTGCCGCAGAACTTTTGCTGGTACGACTTCTTCTCAAACTTGGCATTACAGTAAGGGCAGTTTATTAGCTGTCCCACCCCAGCCTTATCCGCCAGTGCATACAGTGCTTTGGATGCAGCTATTTCATCGCACTTATCCTGCCTTGCGGCCTCACATATAGCAGCATCATCGTACATCTCTGCCAGTGCATCTGCCTCTGATTCCCATTCAAATACAGCATCTGTTTCTTCGCCCATGATATTTAGTCATCCTATTTAATTGGTATTGAGCACAAAAATTCCGCCCAGGCGGAAAATTTGTGCTTGGAAGTTGTTTTTACAGCTCCTCGTTGATTTGCCTCTACTACCACCCACCTATTCCTTTTCCGCGTAGGCGTTCGAATAGTATAGAATAGGCTGCCACATGCTCTTTGTATTCTGCAAGGTACCACTCAAGGTACCCCGAAATAGGCGCCCCTGTTGCGGTAA
>JBBACV010000252.1:0-2507 GCA_041656835.1 Acholeplasmataceae bacterium
CCTTCAGGCTGCTCCACAGGTCGTATTCGTAGAACGTCAGTCCCATGAGCCGGATATCAGAAACACCCGATCGTCCGGGCATAAGTCCGATCATCGTTCCGAAGTTGTGGTACATCGGGAGCATACCGAGTGTCGGGTAAGCGTAAACCTGCTTGCCTTCCTCAATGGTCTCAGACCAGAGCGGGCTCACAGCGAACGGGCTGTACTTGTTCATTGCCTCGGTCTTTGCATGGATCTGTGTGACAGATGGAAGTGTACCTACCTCTACAATACCGTTCTGACAAACCACGTTGAACGAGTGCTGGTTCGTGGTCGGCGACGCCTTGTAGTAGTCGGTTCCGTCTCCGGCGAGGTACCTTGCAGTTCCGGCAGCGAGCGTGATGTCCCATGTCCTGCCGATACGGGTTGCAATACCATCGTCGTACTGGTTGTAGCAACCGGTCGAAAGGGTACCGTGATACATGTACAGTGCAGGGCTGAGCCAGTCAACACCGATTGTACCGGACGATGCCGGATACCGGATTACCTTGTCTTCCGGGAACGCGGCCTTAGCAACCGCACCCCACATAACCATTGCGTCTTCCTGGGGTTTGAGCATAGCATAGAGCTTCGGGCTCACCATCCCGATCTGCTCAAGCCCTTTCCTGAACGCAAGACGGATAGCGGCCTTCTCATCTTCTTCGAGCCTGTCGATGTCGATGGTGTCCCTGCTACCCGCAAACACACGTATGCCCTTGTCGGCATATTCGCGTGAAAAGTATTCTTCTACAGTCGTTGATACCATTCTAATAGCACCAAAAAGTAATACGACACCAACCTTTATAAAACATTGTAGTACACGTACTACATATGGGAGAAAAGAAACGGTCTATCCAGGTACGGTGTTCCGACGAGACCGAGAAAAAGTGGCGACGGGTCTGGACACAGTTCTCGTGCCAGGAAGATGCTGTGCTATACTATATCGACAATTTCGAAAAGATAAAAAGGTGTTTATCTTCCGAAAACCCAGTGTCGGGCGGTACAGCCGGTTTCTGAAAAATGGGTTAAGTCTTTAGAACACACCGCGTTCGGTGGTTCCGCGAGTACCGTTACCAACAACCCGGGGAGCGGATGCGGTAACCGTCGCTGATGGCATTCCACGGACGCTGGCTGTCGCCATGCGCCGAACCTGTGGTCTGAAAGACAGGGTTGCTGTGGCTGCCGTATAGTCGCTGAACAGACCAGAAACAAGTGCAGGTACACCGTACGCAATTGCAATTGTCTGATAGTCCTGGTTTACAAGCGGGCCTTTTCTCATGTACGCACCAACTGCTGCGAGACCGATTGCTGTTGCTGCAAGACCGTAGTTTACAAGCGAACCCATAGATCCGAATCTACCGAGCTGTGCAATAACAGGTGTCGCATCGGGCAGGAGATATTTCTTAATCAGGAAGGGCTGGAGAGCACCAAGTCCGGCTGCTCCCCCTACCATTGCCAGTTCTTTCGTTTCCATAATAGGTAATAGTTGAAATCCATATATAAAGTTTGGCGTTATTTTAGCCCCTTGTATGTTTCTGACACCGACTTGAACGAGTACGCAGCAGCGACCAACAGGACAGCAGCAGCAACGACACCCGCCACTATTATCGCATATTTCGTGTTCGGGTTTTCGCTTGTAAGTATCTCTTTCACGGTTTCTGTGACTTGCCAGACCAGATACACGATTATTGCTGCGGCAACTGCAAGTACGATATACCCGACAATTGCAGGTATCACAAGCGTGGTTGTATCAAGCGGTTTGTATTTCCACTGCGCAACGCACGTGCCGTCTTCCTCTACCCGGATATACTTTGCCACGCACGTTCCCTGTGGAAAGTTCGGGTTGTTCTCGATTGAATCGCGTATGTTGGCTATCGCTTCCTGTTCCCACCCCGGGAAAAACGTTCGCAGACCGCCAACGCTGTATACCGACTCATAACACATACCCGGAACCATCGTATACGACTGACTTATGTCCTTCGTGCCTTTTGCAACAACCGGTGTTCCCCAATCTGCCATATCATCGACCTCCCTTCAAACTCGCGACGTACGTTGAGAATATGAACGACCCCGCAACCACCAGAACGCCACCGATAATCCAGGGTAACAGTTCCATAACCCAGTCTTCTTCGTCTTCGCCAACTTCCTTCATGGTGTAGTGCTGTTCGACCACCTGTCCGTCCAATACCTTAACCGTGTCGTTGATGGTGTTGTAACCCACCCGGTATACTTTCACGGAATGGGAACCGGCGTTTGTCATCGTCCCAACCGGTGTCATACCCCGGTAAATTCCGTCTATGTCAACCTGGGCCTGCGGAGTTGACGTGACATACAACTCGCCGGTTCCGGGAGGAAAGTCGTGCCGAACAAATATTTTTGAAACTGCGAGTGCGTCTCCATAATGCGGAAACGCCCCTATATACCACTCTCCGGGTTCGTCGAACTGCCAGATACAGACAACCTCTTCTTCGTACTCGCCGTACCAGTTG
>JBBACV010000253.1:0-2501 GCA_041656835.1 Acholeplasmataceae bacterium
CTCTTACTCCGTGAGGTCTACCAACAACTCCGATTAAATAATCCTTCGAAGGTTTCTTATTTTGCATCTATATCTAGGTATATTCTAATACCTTCTTTAGATGCCCCCGCATAAATGATGGTTCTTATTGCATTAGCGATTTTACCGCCTCTTCCAATAACCCTACCTAAATCTTTCTCATTTACTAAAAGCTCTAAATGAATACTCTCATCATCTTCTGACAAAGTTTTGATCGATACATCATTCGGGGAAACCACCAATGGCTCAACGATATGTTTGATTAATTTATGAAAATCTACTGCCATATGTTTTCACCCCTTTATTATTATTTTTCTAATACGTTAAACTTTTTAAATAGACTTTTAACAGTATCAGTTGGTTTGGCACCGTTTTCCATCCATTTTAAAACTTTTTCACTATCAACTGAAACAGTTCCTACGATTGGTTCATAAGTTCCTAAAATCTCTAAGAATTTACCATCTCTTGGTGCTTTTGAGTCAGCAGCAACAATTCGGTAAAAAGGTCTCTTATGATTTCCAAAACGTTGTAATCTTAATTTAACAGCCATAAAAATGCTCCTTTGTTTTAATTTTTCATACTATTTTAGCATATATAAAAAAACTGTCAAGGGTTTTTCCTTGACAGAATTGTTTTTTGTTTAATTTTCGACAATTTAAAATTGATTGGTTTCTTCTAATCGTTCGATGTTCGATTCCTCGTGGATAAAAAGGCTTGGATAAAATCTAATAAAACCTCTAACTTTTCTTAAGTTATGAAGTAAATATTTTTCACCCTTGTTATTATCTAAATATATAATACAGTAATTAAATCTTTTTGAAATATAAGCTATGTTAACATCCATTCTTTTTAATTTATTTAAAACAGCTTTATTTCGATAATCTACTATATATGAGTCTCTAATTATATTCATTAATATCAAATCCTTTTCTATTAAACATTTTACCATAAATTTAAAAATATTGTTAAAGCATTTCAAAAAACAACTATAATTAGAACGGATTTTATTACTAGTGTTATAATTAGTTTATAAGAGGTGAGAAAAAATGTTTTTAATGAAAGATATAATTAAAGAAGGAAATCTTAACTTAAATAAAGTAAGTAGTCCAGTTTTATTTCCCTTAAATAAAGATGATATTGAACTTGGTAAAAAATTGTTAAGGTTTGTCATTAACTCGCAAAATGAAGAAATAGCTGAAAAATATAACTTAAGACCATCTGTTGGGATAGCGGCTGTTCAAGTAAATGTTTTAAAAAGAATGTTTGCGATTAACGTTGTTGATTTTGATGATACTCTTTATTCTTATATTTTTATTAATCCTGAAATAATTTCTCACTCTAAAGAAACAACATATTTACCTACTGGTGAAGGTTGTTTATCGGTTGATAGGGAGACTGAAGGATTAACCCCTAGATATTATCAAATTAGAATTAGAGCTTATACACTTAATTGTAATGATAATTCATATAAACAAGTTGAAATGACTTTAAAAGGATATCCTGCGATTGTCTTTCAACATGAATTAGATCATTTAAATGGAATTTTATTTACTGAAAAGTTATATAATGAGTTACCAGAGGCAACTCCATTATTTAATTTAGAATAATTAAGATATACCATATAAAAAGATTGATTCGAAAATCAATCTTTTTTTATTTAAATTATTTTTAATGTAAATTTTTTACCTTTATATTTTGTATGTTTACCAAAATTATTTAGACAACCATATTTATGTATTTGAATAAAACATTCCATACTTAATTTGTGAAACAAAAAATGTTTAATAGAACCTATTTAAAAACTGATTGTTTTCTCACGTATTATTTTTAATTCCCTCATTTAAATTAATCTTCATATTTTTTTAAACCGTTAGCATGATATAATATTCATATATATGCGAAATAAAATATATAATGAAATTAAAAGGAAAAAATTGAAACCACAAACAATGTAAAATGGATGGATGAAATGAAGAAATTTAAGAGTTTAAAAGAACAAAAAATATATCTTATAAATAATAAAAATATTCAGGGTGAAAAAGAAATTATTAAAGTACTTTACGAAAGGCCATATGCGTCTATAATAAACCCCTACAAAAAATTTTTCTACACACAGCTTGATAATAGTACGCATATTTATGAAAAGCCCACATCCATTAATGATTATTACAAGCTTGCAACTTTAGATGATTTAATTGCAAATAAATTACACTATTATATTGGAGTTTTTGAAAGAAGAGTTAAGGGAGCATTCGCTTATATTATTTCTGAAAAAATGAATATTCTTGGCGATAATACTGCCACTATGTATAGTGATATATTTAGCAACTTAGATGATAGATTAGAAGATTTTAAATTAATGGGATTCAACGATTATAAGTATACATATAATAGAACAATTAATAAGTTGGTTGAAGATAGCAAGGAAACACAAATCTATCGTAAGAAATTATTAGAGAGTGTTGCAGACATCACAAACAACA